>JAPORK010000085.1 GCA_026710285.1 Endozoicomonadaceae bacterium
GTCGCCCCTGAAAAATATAATTTTAACGCATAATTTATTTCAGATTAAATTCAACAAAATTTTAATTCCAAGTTATACGTCATACAAATAACAAAAAAACGACAAAAAATTTTTATTTTGTTTCGTTATTTTATGGTAATCAGCTATATAATGAAAAATAAATTATACCTTTGTTGTGTATATTGAATTTCTTTCAATCATTTTTCATTCTCATTATAACCAATTATCAGGATGTATTAAAAGCTCTGTTTTGAACAAATTTCGACCAGAAAAATTGCTTGATCATATAAAAACTGGTCGAAATTTTTGTTAAAATACTATTAAATAGCTTTTAAAACAACTGTTTAGATGTTTTTCAGAGGCGACTAATTAAGGGAGAGTGTATCATAACCAAATATAAACTCAAAATATTTTTTATGCTCGTTTTAAACTTATACATAGATTAAATTAAAAGATTAAAAATCAATAACTTATAAGAAATTTTTAGTAGTGTCTATATTACTGTAAAAATATATGTAACTATTTAGAGGTATTTTTTCAAAACAAAACAAAACAAACAGTTAGAAAATTTTAACAATTATATACGACCAGAAAAGACATAAAAATAAACTTCTTCTTGGGTATTTAAGCACTAAATTTTTTATCAGAGCTGGATAAGCTATTGATTTTAAGTTCATGGATAGCGTTAAAGTATGGCTGAATAGTTACAAATATATTAACTCGGGTTTGATCCGGAAGAGATATCACTGCACTTAAAGAGGCACTTTTAACATTTTTAATAAATAGTTTACGGTCTGACGTAAGCTGTTTTCTCTGGCCATTCCTGTTCCGGCTAAATCAAGGGCTGTTCCATGGTCAACAGAAACTCTTACAAAAGGTAAGCCCAATGTAATGTTAACCGCCTCACCAAAACCTTTAAATTTGAGTACGGGTAATCCTTGGTCATGATACATGGCCAGAACAGCATCAGCTGCCTTTAAGTTAGTCGGACTGAACAGCGTATCTGCTGGTAAAGGTCCGGTTAGTTTCATACCCTGATCACGACACTTCTGTATAGCAGGGATAATAGTATCAATCTCTTCTCTGCCAAGATAACCATTTTCTCCTGCGTGTGGATTTAACCCACAAATAAAAATATGCGGATCTGCAATAGCAAATTTTTTTTGTAGTTGTGTATGTAAAATGGTCAATACCTCTTTTATTCTATCTTCAGTAATCGCAGACGGAACCTGCGACAAAGGTAAATGCGTTGTAGCTAATGCAACCCGTAAACCTTCACAGGCGAGCATCATTACCACCTTGTGTGTATGTGTTGCTTCTGCAAACCACTCAGTATGACCAGAAAAAGGAATGCCTGCTTTATTAATAATTCCTTTATGCACAGGTGCAGTGACAATACCTGCAAAAATGCCGGCATTATAACCATCCACTGCTTTTTGAAGAAGATCCAGCACATAGCGACTGTTACGCTCATCGAGAACGCCCGGATAAACAGTCGTATCTGTGCTGTGAGCAAAGACTGTCATACTGCCTTTTTTATGCGTTGATAGTGGTTTATTTGGATCAAAATTTTTGATATTGATATTAAGATTCAACTGTTGTGCACGTTGTGCTAGAAGTACCGGACAACCAATAAAGACTAAACTGGCAGGCAAAGAGTGACAAGCCAGTTTTAAACAGATGTCAGGTCCTATTCCCGCCGGTTCCCCTGTTGTTATGGCAATAGCAGGTAAAGCTTGTTGAGTCATAAATTATTCACAAAAGTAGTTGGTCTTTATTGTGCAATGTACACAACATATACAGGATGAGTTATCTTTTTTAGTAAATTTTCTCCGGAAAAATTTAAATAAAAGAAAAAACTCATAGGTTTTATAATGTTGCATTGTTTAATACATGACTACAAGTTTATTTTAATATAAGCAGCACGCTTTAAATTATCTATCCATATGGGTAACTGTTCTTCAAATTTACGTTTTGTAAGGATTTCACGTACTTGTTCTTTTTGTAACTTTTCACTAACATCTTCTTTCTTTTTACCTAAAACTTCAATGATATGCCATCCAAATGCAGTTCTAACCGGATGACTAATCGTATTTATTGGTAATGTGGTCACTTCCTTTGCAAAATGAGGATCTAGCGTGTCTGTAGCAATCCATGCTAAGTCACCACCGTTTAACGAAGAATTCTTATCATCAGAATAAGACCGGGCTAACTTTGAAAAATCTTCTCCACTTCTAAGCATTCGATAAATTTTATTTGCCAGTCCATGTGCTTCTATACTAGAGCGAATCTCATTAGGTGCAATAAGAATATGCCTCACATGATACAATGTCTGAATATGGTGCTGGCTACTTTTTATTCCAATAAGTTTAATAATATGAAAACCACTGGAGTTTTTTATCGGTTTTGTAATTTGACCCACCTGCAGACCTTTTGCTGCCTCAAGAAACAGGTCAGGCAGCTGATCAGATGAACGCCATCCCAAATCACCACCCTTTAAAGCAAATTGTCCGGCAGATTCTTTAATTGCTATATTGCCAAAATCATCTGGATTTTTACTTAACTCATCATAAATAGTCTTTGCTTTTTGTTCTATTCGCCCGGTTTCATCAGCAGATGCATTTTGAGGGACTGCAATTAAAATATGTGCAAAGTGATATTGTTGGTGCTTTTCTCCCTGAGGAGAATCAAGATATCTCTTAATTTCCTGCTCAGAAATATGAATTTTTTTTATAACGCTCATTTCCTGTACATGAGCAATCATCATTTCACGATAGAGTTGCGCTTTAACCTGATCCAGCGTTACATGATCAACTTTGAGCGATTCTTTAAACTGACTCAATGAAAGATTATTTTTTTTGGCCAGATCCTGTACAGCTTCATTGAGTTCCTCAGCAGAAATATTGACACCCTGTTTTTTTGCCTGCTGAAATTGTAGCTCTTCAGCAATCATAAATTCCAGCACATGTTTTTTCAATGCATCAGAGGGTGGCGCTTTAACACCTTGATTGTGCATATTTTGTTCAATATGCCTTAATCTGCTATTGAGTTCACTCTGCATAATTGCACTGTTATTAACAATCGCTACAATTTTATCTAACAGTTCGACTTTAGCTGAAACCATTGTGGATAATAAAAAAACAGTGAGAAAAGTACTCCATAAAATTTTAGTGGTTACTTTTAATAAATGTTGAATACCTGATTTAATCATATTACTCATTACCCGGCTGATACCCTTTAATACCTTTAAGAATTGTATTCATATTATTTCCGGCGACATCTCCTAAGCCTTTTAATACAAACTGTAAAAATATCCCATGTTTTTTTTTGGCGACTTCTACACGTTCTGTGGTATTAACATAGGAGCGATACACAAGACGAATCTGATAGTTACAAGTGTCTGCTTGTATGCCTGTCATTCTGTTCAGATTCCGCTTATTTGTTATGTCATAAGACCATGCTCCGAAAATTTTGAAGGAATCCTTTAATTTAGTAAATGAATTTAAAGGTAAAGCAAAAGAAGTTTCAGCTACGTTTAAATCACCATTTACTTGTTTTCCTGTGTTTTGTCCTGTTGATGTCAAAACAATACGATCTGGTTGTTTCAGATAACTATACCCTATATTAAAAACAGAATTATGCTTAAACCTTCCGTTGAGTCCAACCGTATATTGATCGATGCGATTATGCTTCAGATTATGAACATAGTCTTGCGAAAGTGACCATTCAGGCGTCATATGCCATAATATTTTGGTTGCAAGCGGAGACTGTCTGTCTTGATATGCTTCTGCAATACGACTATTAAGCTGTTGTTTATTAATAAATTTATTCTGATTAGTCTCAATTTGCTCAGGATTTATAGAAGCAATTCTGTTTTTCAGATAATAAATCTGCCCGAGACCAAAAAAGAACTTTTCAGCGCCCTGATCATTCAGAATGCGTGAAGTAACTCCCGCTTCAATATGGTTAGTGTCACCGATACGGTCATATCCGTTAAAACGATTTATACTATAAAGATTGCCATAATTGAAAATAGTTTCACTGGTATCAAAAATTGGTATTTTGTCCTGGTTCTTAACATAAGGAGTGTAGACATATTGTACATGTGGTTCCAGTGTTTGTTTATAGTTTTGTTGATC
>JAPORK010000003.1:0-1416 GCA_026710285.1 Endozoicomonadaceae bacterium
AGCAGGAGCAGATACAAATACACCATGGTCTAACGCCTTTAATTTTAAAAAAATATGGGGAACAGAGATTGATCCACGCACAGGTACACTGAGTTCACATGTTAAAGCAGGTAGTCTTCTCAGCAATTGGGGACATGGTCCAAATATTGATCTGGAAATTAATTACAGTAGTAGCGCATATGTTGATGTGGATAAACTGGGTTATGGATGGAGCTGGAATCTCACGCATTTTAATCCTGTAACACATCAGTTAACAACATCTTCTGGTCAAAACTTTTATCTGCAACAAAAAAATAACCGGCAATGGTTTCCTTTGTATCACAAACTTAAAGATATTCGTATTGTGACTAATAAAAACCACTTAATTATCACTTATGCTAACGGTTTAAAAGAGACACTCAATGATGCAGGATATGAAACATTACTGGAGCAGCAAGATGGCTGGAGTGTGCATTTTTGTTATCAGCCCGGCACACATTTGTTACAGTCTGTTACTGATGATGAACACCACAGCATTTTACTTGAGTATACCAGAAATCACATCAAAATCACCAGTAAAGGTAGTGAAGGACAACCTGTTTCAGTAGTAATTAATAAAGAAGAGGGACAGGTACGCACCATAGCACTCCCTGTGCACAGTAATGATGATGGTTACAGTATTTATTTTAGCTATACAGGTCATCTTATTACCCGGGTCAGTTATCCTACCGGATTAAAAAAAACATTTACTTATAATTGTAATGATGAAATGAAAATCGGTCTGTGGTCAGATGCATCAACTGCTTCGTTATGTGTAGTAATCAGAGAAACGGTCGATCCCGGTGCAGAACAACCATTGATGACAACCCATTATCAATATACGCAAGCAAATAACAATGAACATAACTATCTTGGTTTTAATTCAGGACTGGAGAAACACATAAGAACTTTTAAAGACAGACTGTTTGAATCACCTGTTGATTATACATACCGCACACTAGAAGACAATGGTTTAACTAAAGAAATACACACTTACAATAAATACCATTTGTTAATTGATGACCAACAAATCAGTGACCGGACTCAACATATATTGTCAGAAGCACAAAGCTTTTTTTGTCGTACTGATCAGCCTAATGGCTGTGCTCATTCTTCTTTTGCTGATCTGCCAGCCACTTATAGTCAGCCGCTAAAAGTAGTAACTAAACTATGGAGAGATAAAGAAGCTTCAGGTCTGCCTGCTATAACTTTTGAAACCAGTCAGTATGATGAGCAGGGACGGATTATTTCTCATACAGACACCTATGGACGTTTGACAAAAATAAACTACTGCCCTTTGAGTGGTGACAGATTCTGCCCTCCTGCTCCCAAAGACTGGCCATTTAATAACCTGGAAGAGTCAACTACATTATATCCGGCACAAACCGATTCAGAAAC
>JAPORK010000003.1:1780-4131 GCA_026710285.1 Endozoicomonadaceae bacterium
AGTGTGGATGCATCCGGTAAAAACATAATCCGCTATCACTATGATCTTTGGGACCGTCTCATACAAACAGACACCGCTGTAGGTACACCTTTTGCTGCAAGTAGTTATTATCAGTATACCGTCTCACCTGTACTGAATCAGGTTTTGGTTACAGCTGTCAATGGCATGCAAAGCAAAGTTATGTTTGACGGAGCCGGACGGCAATTGATAAATTTTAGTGAAGCCGTTTCATCAACTGGAAAAGCAATACCTGGTCAATGGGTTTTAAAGCATCGTACAACGTATGACCGATATGGGCGACAAGCTACTCAGTCTGCTTATCTTTTTGATACCGCAAACAAGCTATATGCACTGACAACAACGCAACAATACGATGATTCCGGCAGAGTGACGCAGGTTCACCTGCCTGATAAAGAGACAGCTATTACATTATATGATGATGCTGAACGCTGTGTTATCAGTTACCATAAAAGCAGCTCAGGAAAGCGTTCAGCATTATCGGTGGTAAAATCAAATGTCTTATATAAACCGCTCAGACAATGGGTGTTGCCTGCAAATGATGGTCCACTGCCATCACTAAAAAGCATTTGTACTGGGGAGTATTCACAAACAGGATTACCAGAAGTTCGTCAGTCTCAAATGACATATGATGGTTTTGGACGACTGATTACAGAAACCGACCCCTTAGGGCATATTATAAAAAAGCATTATGATGCGCCTGGACGGTTAACCGATACAACTAATCCTGCGGGTAATAAGATCCATTATGTTTATGATCTGACCGGGCATACTATCCAGTGTTGGTCACAGCCTGTTACCGGTGGAAATTATCTGCTGTCTTCTGCTGAATATAATGCAGCAGGTGATTTATTGTGGAGCGCAGGAGAGGATGGCAGGCGTACTGTTTTTACTTATAGCGAAGATGGTAAACCCGTTTCTTCTACTTCACCGGCAGGACATACTTATACAACTGAGTATAATAATCTGAGGTTACCCATCGCAACATTACTGGATGGAAAAATTCAGTCAAAAATCAGCTATGATCCTGTAACTATATTGGTAACTAGCAAAACAGATATGACAGGAACAACAACCTTCACTTACGATGATGATGGATTAATTCAGCAACAATCTCATTCAGGTAAACAGAATTATCCTGATTATCAGTTGAACTGGTACTACGATAATAATCGGCGTAATATGAGTGTAACTGATATTGCAAACAACAAAACAAAAGTCGTTTATGATAGACTGGTAAGAGTGACAAAAATGATTTATCAACAGGCTGACTGTAAAAATACAGAAACACTATCTGCCCAGACCTATGATGACTTTTCCCGTGTTATTGCCATACAATATGGCAGTGGTATGCACAGATCTTTTCATTATGACTCGCTGGGTCATACAGATACGGTTACAGACAGATTAAACAATGCATTATTGTCCCGATGGTCTTTCCGCTACGATCTCCTTGACAATATTACATTAAAAACCTATCAGACCAGTACTCAGCAGGCTTCTTCCTCTTATTGGTATGATACACTGGATAATCTGATCAGGATGACCTGTACCGGTACTTCTGCAAATGCATTATGCCCAAGGGATACTGTTTTTGAGGACTCTGGTTTAAAAAACACTCCTGTAATTACCAGACAAAATTATTCTTTTACACCATTGAATCAACTCAACAGTGTACAGGAACAATTACAAAATCCACGACAAAAACAGACATTGAGCAAAACAATAAACTACCATTATACGGATAAATCAGCTCCATTTCGTCTACAAACAATAAGCACAACCTGGAATCAGCATACCTCGGTAATACATCATTTTAATTACGATATAATGGGTAATATGATAACAGAAGGAGAGGGCAATCATATTATTTATAATGCTTTTAATCAAATTATTCAGGTAATAAAACCAGACGGAAAACAAAGTGCTTACGCTTACGATAGCTCAGGGAGAGAAGTCATGGAAAAAAATAGTGCGGGCACTAATTATCTCTTTTACCGAAGTAAGCAGTTGATCAATGAAAAAATTATCAGTCCTCAGCAGGATACTCATATTACCGGGTATCAGGGTAGCGCAAAAACTATAGACGGATTTATTTATGAATATAATGAAAGTAATTATAAAGGCGACGTAGTTGCTACATTAACCCGCACTAAAAAAAACAGTGTTGAGTACAGACTTAGTCAACGTAATATTTACAGCCCTTATGGCATGCGCTGGCATGATAATTCTGCGATAAAGCCTCTGTATCAGCAAACACTCCCGGGGTTTGACGGTGAGCGAACAGATCATGCAACCGGTTGGCAATTCCTCGGTGCAGGACACAGAACCTA
>JAPORK010000330.1 GCA_026710285.1 Endozoicomonadaceae bacterium
TAAGATATGTGCTGCCTTTTTTTTTTATTTTTTTCCTTTTCTTCAAAATTATTTTATTTTTTTGCTTGTTGTTATTTTATTGTTGGTATTGCCTGTGCGTTTTTTTTTTCTATTTGGCGGATATTTTCTAAAAAGGCTTTATCTCTTTTTATTGCTTCCTGTTTTTCCTGCTCCGCCATTATTGCCTTTTCTGATAATTGCGGTGAAATTACTTTTTTTTCAGATAACACTTTTACAGGTTGCTGGCTTTTTTTTATCGTGACACTATTTTTTTTAGGTACACTGTGATGAACTTTTTTTTCAGGTCGGTTTTGCTTTACCGGCTTTTGAACAACAGTTTTTTTATCTGATTTGGGAGTGTGTTTTTTTATTTCAGCAGCAGGTAAATTTATTAATTGTACAGTCATTACCGGGGAAGGTTCAATTTTTTTCCAGCCAGGAAGAACAATAAAGATTGAGCTTAGCAGCAACACATGCAATATGCATGAAAAAAATATATCTTTTGTTACCAGCCTGAAACAATCTTTTTTCTGCATTATTTTAAATTCCGAGGATCGGTAACAAGACCAACATTAGTAACTCCTGCCCGTTGTAATTGTGCCATGGCAATAACCACTTTACCATAACTGACGTCATTGTCTCCTTTAACAAGTACTATAATGCCTGGTGCTCGTTGTTGTATTTTTTTCACAGTATCTGTTATTTTGTCTGGTGTAACCCGTTGCTCCTGCTTGTTACCCGTATTCAAATAATAAGAACCATCTTTTTTAACTGATAAAATTAATGTATTCTCTTTCACGTTTTTTAGCGGTGATCCTGCTGTTTTTGGAAGGTTCACCTGTAGCCCACGAATTATAAGCGGCGTTGTCACCATAAAAGCAATTAAGAGCACTAATACAATATCAATAAATGGCACCATATTTATATCAGATACCAGCTTTTTTTTATATCGATACACTTTTATTTCCCTCTGCTTTTTCTAAATTAAGATGTAATCTGCGGTGCAAAATTCCGGAAAATTCTTCAGAAAAAACTTCATAACTTATCAATTGTTGCTCGATACGACTACTAAAGCGGTTATAGGCAATTACAGCAGGAATAGCTGCAAATAAACCAATAGCAGTAGCAATGAGCGCTTCAGCAATGCCAGGCGCTACAGCAGCAATGGTGGCTTGTTGCGTAATGGCCAGACCACGAAATGCATTCATAACACCAATGACTGTACCTAAAAGCCCTACATAAGGTGCTGTAGATCCCAGTGTTGCCAGGTAAGGTATATATCTGTCAAGCTGTTTTTGCTCTCGGGATACAGCAACTCTCATCATTTGCTGAACGCTTTCCATAATGACTTCGGGTGTTTGTATCTGACCAGATAATTTGGAGAATGCTTTAAATCCACAAAAGAAAATTTTGGCAATACCACTGTAAGCATCAGGATTTTGGTGTTGCTCCTGATAGAGTAATGTAATATCTATACCCGACCAGAATCGTTCTTCAAACTGCATATCTGCTTTTTTAATATTATTCAGTAAGCGTATATTACGAAAAATATAACTCCACGATATTAAAGAAGCGATGAACAGCCCCAACATAATCAACTGTACAATCCAGTTAGCATTCATTATTAATATTAATATAGAATCCCCATTCACTTTGTTCATATTCCTCATATTAATTTGCATTGAAGTCAGGCAAATGTAAGATAATAAAACTTTCTTCTGATATCATTTTATCTACTAAACATGAAACTTGACCTGACGAAATATTTTTATTTTCAGCGATCATTTATCACAAATATCCGCATGGATGTCTAATTGATTTGTTTCTGGAAAACGGTTTATTTGTTCAGATAATTATTTCGCTGCTTCAGGATTTCACCCCCTTTGTATACCTCTCTAAGAACAGTATAATGATATTTTTTACCACAATAAGTTTTTTCTGTTTAAATAGGTTTTTTTCTTTTAATGATACAGATAAAATATTGTCCTCAGAGCAAGATTACCATCTGTGCTGAAGCACTACATTACACCAATAATTATAAGTCAATGAACGCCCATTGTGTCTGTCTGCTGTACATGTCTCTTCACTTTTGAATGTTTATGCATCAATATATGTGCATTATCTTTACCTGCTGCACAGGTACCATCACTGTTAAATGTAATTCTTGTTGATCCTCTGGAAGAGAGCATATAGACAAAGTCTCCTACCCTCAGCGGACGCTTAGGATCATTTTCCTGTATAACAGAAATCATTTTACCCGAACATAGCTTTACAAAAAAATTGACGGCTGTCTTAGAGGTGATTTTTTCTGCGAATATTTTACCTGCAATACCACCTGCTAAAGCACCACCTAACGTCCCCAGCATCTGACCTCTTCCGCCACCGATATTTGAACCAGCAATACCACCCGCTGCGGCACCTCCCAGTGCACCAATATCGCCCCCTGTACCATTAATTTTTACTGTTTCCATTTTTATGATTTGCCCGACTGCAACAGACTGTGCTCTTCTTGCATCGGCTGCATCGTAGGTATAACCGGTAAGAGATTTTGTAAACTCACATCCACTTAAAAATAACAGAAATGATATTATAAATGATATTTTGCCAAAGTTGTTCATAAATGACCCCCGGTTAATCAAAATAAAGCGTGTATTTTGCTTATATAGTATTGTTTACAAAGTTACAATCTTGTATATCTTCTGAAATAAGATTATCACAATTTATGTAAATTGCTCTTCTCATATATTAACATGTGTAGAAATTTTAAGTTTAGCCAGGAATAACTGCTTTAAAAAGATGTTATTTATTTTTTTTATAAAAGAATAATCTACCAACGCCGGTAGTTGCAATCGGTGAAAAAATTATTAACAGGCTCTCAGTGGTTTAGTCTGAATTATTATTAAATTAATCTGTTTAAATATAAAAGAGGGAGGACTATATATTTCAGTAACAAACTTATATTTGATATTGATTTACAAAAAATTTGTTTTCAATCCTGCAATCTGAAAATGCTCATAAATCAATATCGATGAATACAAGCCATAAAATATTATAATATTTTATGTTTATTTACAGCAGAAGAGACACGATAATTTTCTAATTGTTTAATAATTTTATGCAGATTAAGATTCAATCCATTTTTTATTCGCACTTTGTTTTTCTTTTCTTTAGTACCTGTCGGCTCAGGAAAATATCTTTGCAGGAAAAAGGTATCGATTGCCTGTTTCATAGCAACTTCTTTATTTAATGAAATTGGAAAAGTAAACTCTATAAAATCAATAATAAATTCACTGTTTGTTTTTCCTCCAAACCATTTAAAAAAATACATTAGTGGATAGTTACTTTTTGATGAGTGATAACCCATGAGAATTATATATGCCTTTTTCCAGTTTTCTTTTGGATATTTGCTTTCCCATAATTTCATATGGTCATAAAATTGAGTTAACTGTTCCATTGTTGCTTTTTGAGCACTTGCATTCATCACTGCATTTAATTTTTCATAATATTTGTTATACGAAGAAACAGAGATTTTTTTGTCATGTAATACTGTTTTTAAATACTTTTGCGTTTCTGTAATAATTGTTATGAGTGCCGAACTTATATTTACAGGAAGATAAGAATCATTTACCACTGCTGTAACGCCGCTTAGATTTCTCAGATAACTTTGTAACTGCTGCTGAAATGACTGAGAGAATTTACTATCTTCATTTTCATTAATTACCAAAAAATTATAGATGGTAAATGGAATATCCACTATATCCAATAGAAGAGCAGGCAGCTTGTTATTTATTCTAAATGTTTCAGTTATCTTATTTGGTAGTATTAAACGCAGTTCATAAGGAGATGGAGATATTATTAATGGAGCCTTTTTTAACATCTGTTCTTCACTAATATTTCCCCCCTCTTGTAATGAAGACAAGAAGAACTGTTTTAAGTTACTAATCGCAGGTGGTGTTGAATTAATTACTGTATTTTTCTTTGGTACAATAAAGCTATATGCATACTCTGTTAGTAACAATAGAGATAGCAAAAGGAGGGTGTAAAATTTTTTATTAAATATGAAAAATTCGCAATAAAAATTAAATCGAAATATGGGTGATTTCGTTATTGTGCAATAACAA
>JAPORK010000458.1 GCA_026710285.1 Endozoicomonadaceae bacterium
TAAAAGTGCAATTCCTGCCGGAATGACGAGGTTATTTCAGCATCAGTCGATTGAAAGAAAAACTTTTATTATTCAATCAAAAACTCCGAACCCATTTTTTTAAAAGGGTAAAATACTTTTTCCTTACAATGAAAGACCCTTAAAAAACAGCAAAGTTTTGTGCAGGGTCAGCCTTTGGTGTTTTTTACATTCAGCTATTCATTCAATAGTTTTTTTGCTGCCATTATCACATTTTCAACAGTGAGCCCAAAGTGCTTAAACAGTTCAGCAGCGGGTGCTGATTCTCCAAAACTATTCAGCCCAACTATACGTCCATTTAACCCTACATATTTATGCCAGTAATCGGTATGTGCGGCTTCAACAGCTATCCGTTTGCTAACAGATTGTGGTAAAACAAGTTCTCTGTATTGCGCTGTTTGTCTGTCAAAAATAGAAGTACATGGCATAGAAACCAGTCTTACACGGTAGCCTTCTTTACTGAGCATTTCCTCCGCCTGTGCTGCTAAACCCACTTCTGAACCTGTGGCAATAAAAATAAGATCAGGCGTTCCTGTACAGTCTTTAAGAATATAACCACCCCGCTCAATATTTTTGAGTTGTTCTTTGTTGCGGGACATAGCAGGTAAACCCTGGCGTGAAAAAACCAGTGCAGTTGGTCCTTTTGTATATTCAACTGCCTGTTTCCATGCCACTGCTGACTCTGTTTCATCGCAAGGACGCCAGGTATAAAGGTTTGGTGTCATACGCAGTGTCGATAAATGTTCGACTGGCTGATGGGTAGGACCATCTTCACCCAGACCAATAGAATCATGCGTGTATACATGAATAACATGCTGTTTCATTAATGCCGACATACGTACTGCATTACGTGCATAATCAGTAAATACCAGAAAAGTACCACCATAAGGAATAAAGCCGCCGTGCAGTGCCATACCATTCATAATGGCTGTCATTCCAAATTCGCGCACACCGTAAAAGATATAGTTGCCAGAAGCATCTTCTTTACTAATGCCTTTTGCATCCTGCCATAGTGTCAGATTGGAACCTGCCAAATCAGCTGAACCACCGGTTAACTCTGGCAGCAGAGGTCCAAAAGCATTGAGTGCATTTTGAGAGGCTTTTCTTGATGCTACTTTTTCACTGCGTGCCTGGCAATGGTTGATATACAGATCTGCCTGCGATGAAAAATCTTCGGGTAACTGCTTTGAGATGCGGCGCTTAAATTCTTTAGCCTGTTGAGGGTGATCCGTTTCATACTGAGAAAAACGTTGATTCCATTGGGCTTCTTCAGTGGCTCCCTGCTCACAGGCATTCCAGCTCTGATAAATAGCATCCGGAATAATGAAAGGAGGGTATTTCCAGTCTAATTGTTTACGGACCAAGGCTATTTCTTCTTCACCTAACGGGCTGCCGTGGGATGATGCTGTGCCCGCTTTATTAGGTGCTCCACACCCGATAATCGTTTTACAGCAAATTAATGTGGGGCGCTCTGTATCTGCTTTAGCCATTTCAATTGCAGTATCAATAGCGCCTGCGCTATGACCATCAACATCGGCAATCACCTGCCAGCCATAGGCTTCAAAGCGTTTAGCTGTATCGTCTGTAAACCAGCCTTCCACTTTTCCATCAATAGAAATACCGTTATCATCATAAAAAGCAATCAGCTTTCCCAACCCTAAAGTACCGGCAAGAGAAGAAACTTCATGTGAAATACCTTCCATCATGCAGCCATCCCCTAAAAAGATATAAGTGTAATGATCAACAATGTTATGCCCTGGCTGGTTAAACTGAGCAGCCTGCGTTTTCTCTGCAATGGCCATGCCCACTGCATTGGCCAGTCCCTGACCTAAAGGACCTGTGGTCGTTTCCACCCCTGGTGTGTATCCAAACTCGGGATGTCCGGGGGTGCGTGAGTGTAGCTGACGAAAATTTTTTAAATCTTCAATGGTTACATCGTAACCTGTTAAATGAAGCAGAGTATAGATCAGCATAGAGCCATGACCATTGGAGAGTACAAAGCGGTCTCTGTTATGCCAGAGCGGATTGCCAGGATTGTGTTTGAGATGTTTTGTCCACAGTACTTCTGCTATATCTGCCATTCCCATAGGTGCACCGGGATGCCCTGATTTAGCTTTCTGAACTGCATCCATACTCAGAATACGGATTACATCTGCCCGGCGTTTGCTGTTTATCATCTGGTGAAAACCCCAACTTTTGATCATAAAGAATACTATAACTAGCCGTTCATTTTAACTGTAATCACAAGAAAAATAAACCATGCAGAAGCTTTTTGTGCCTTTGAAACAGAGTAAAGACATTCCGGACACAGTCTGTCTCTTAGTTACATTTTTTTTATTTACAGGTTTATTTTCTACTGAATATACCAATCTTTACTGAGTGTGCCGTGGGCTTTGACAAGCTCAGCCCATGGTTTTATATCAAACAGGCTGGATATGCTGTAACAGTCAACCCGCTAGAATAAAAGTCAGGAACTAAACCTGTTGGTACTGTAAAGAAATCTGAGACAGTAGTCTGAAAGGTAGAGCAAGTTTAGGAATAAGAGAATGGGTCTGTAAATGTGGAGCTGTATTAGATAGAGATAATGCTGCCAGAAACACTTTTACGCTCGGGCATGAGCGTCTTGCAGAAGGAATCCTCCTTCCTAAAGGAAGGAGGAGATTTCAAAATTATGTGGTTGAGTATAATATGTGATTGATAATAATACTTCAGTTACGCATCCTAATCAGTAGGAGCAGTCTTGTCATGCTATACATTGCAGCTTCAATGATATGGCAGACTTGATCATCATCCTGCGCTGGCGGGGTTATTCGTATTAGGAGGGGCGTCCTTCCGTGATTCGTTTGTTGTTTCTAATTTTACCTGTTGTACCTGTGTGGACTCTGCTCCAGCAGTTGATTGGCTGTCTTCTTCTTCTTTCTGCTTCCTGTCGTTTTCTGCTTTCTCTTTTGCTGCGTTTTCTCTGTTCTGACGCTGTTGTTTGTCTATGTCATCAACTGCTGATGCTCCTAGTGCGAAACCCTGAGCACCAGCGGCAGTACCAATAAGTGCAGCATCTAAGGTAGGACCAATACCTGCCGCTAATCCAGACATTGCTAAAGCGGCTAAAAGACCACCAAGGACAGCACAAATTGCGACAAAAAGAAAAGGATGTTTTGATGCAAAATTCCTTATTTTCTCTGGCATTGATTTTAAATAATTTACAGCGCCTTTATTTTTTTTCGCTAATTTTTTATCTTCTCCTTGTTCTTGCGTCTTCTCTAAGCCGACAGTGCCTGATGTTTCATTGATTCTTTTGAGTTGAATTTTACTTCTGCCACCTGCACCACTCACTGCATCTATATTCATGACTGCCCCCTTTATTTTGGTTACTCTCTATATTTATGTACAATGCAAATATTTTGTATGTTAATGAAAAGGATTATTCTTTCAAAGCGAGAACCAAAAATATTTATCAGTTAATAGGTTAGATTTTTTGACTTTCAGGTTAGCAAAAACTATTTTGAAGTGTTACAGCTTTTAAGGACTGCTTGTAAAGCTACTTATACTATTCGACCTGAAGACACTGTACTTTTTCATGCTACCATTATTCAGTGTTTATCCAAACATAAAATTTATTCTTTTAAAGTAGATAAAGCAGATATAGTTGTTTTCAGGATATTTTTATAGTACTTCATCATACAGCAGATACTCTGTCTGCTGAAAATAAATACTTTATGCTAATCCTTCTGAACATTATACAATACACAGTATGGGAATAACAATAACTTTTTTTAAATTACTAAAAAATATTGTTTGCTATTTATAAATAAAGCAAGTTCTCTGCTGGCAGGAAGTGTACAGAGACTTTTGGGTACGCAACATGTTACCTCTTCTCATTATAACCATCAGCATTTAAAATATGCCTGCAATATCATATGGTTAGATTATCTGTCTGTTGGCAAAAAAAGGTAACTATTCAGCCATACTTTAACGCTATCCATGAACTTAAAATCAATAGCTTATCCAGCTCTGATAAAAAATTTAGTGCTTAAATACCCAAGAAGAAGTTTATTTTTATGTCTTTTCTGGTCGTATATAATTGTTAAAATTTTCTAACT
>JAPORK010000058.1 GCA_026710285.1 Endozoicomonadaceae bacterium
AAATGCATTAGACCATGGTGCTGATTCATCACCAGTTTGTTGTTTTACTTTTTTATAGTGCGAGTTATTATTTGCAGTGAATGATATACGATTTATTACAGATTTATTACGGAAAAAATCAATATGATGTGTATCAGATAAACCAAATACTGACTGATTAATGATAATTAAAAGAACATATAATATAATAAGAATACCGGGTATGATTTTTTTATTTAGCTGGGTTCTGTTGAACATTCTGAGTATATCTCTGTACATATAATATCATTTGGTTTGAATTTTTATATTTTCTATACACAACCAGGTCTAAAATTTTTTCAGATATTCAAACACTCAATAACTATACATTTAGGTACAACTATACAAAGATGTATAGTCTTTTATATTAATCATTCTTATAAGGATCATCGAGAATTGTATTCTGCTTAATTTTTTTGAATACGCTTTATACTCTGTCGTTAGATTTTCTCTGGCTGCAAATTATGATATATCTTAACCAGGCTGGCAGATTTCAGGCTATTATATCCGCTGTCTAAACAATTTCAGAAACAAAACGGTCTCTGAGTTTTAATATGAAGCAAATGTTTGGGGCGTTCTGTGCAGCGGACCAGAAAAATTTTCTATATATTGCATCCAGGTTATTTCTTTCAAAATTTATACCACCATCCTCAAATTCATAAGATTTCCATACATCATTCAACCTTCGCAATACAACGATATGATCATCAGAAACGTCACCCTTAGTGCCACCAATAACAATGTATTCTCCAACAGGTACGATCCTGCTGAGTGTATAGAAATTTATCTGCTGACTTCCTTTTCCCTTTGTCATTATAATAGTATTTTTGTCAGCAGATAAAGAATTCAGTATTTCCCGCAATTTATCAAAATATGCCATTCCATTTGATTTTACTGGTGACTGCATAAATCTATTCCTCAGATCGAGAAAGGTTGAATATGCATCTAAAGATAAAGGGGTACCGTTAATCCGTGCTGTCATAAAAATAGCACCTGTGTCACAAAGAATTAAATTCTTAAATTTAGACATGCGCAACCACCACCATACATGGAGTATTGCAATTATATCTTTCAGAACTAGATTATTTCCTCCACTGATGAAATCAGCATAACTGCTCTGAAGTAGGTGCGCTTTGAGTGCCGAACCTATTCCGCTTGCTGCAACACCAGGCGGTAAAATCATAACCCCCTCTGAAGTTTGTGCTGCTGATCCTTTAAGCATATTAAAAGGACCTTTTGGCCAGAACAGCTCCTGCATTTCTGTGGCTTTTTCTTCCAGGCTTTCTGCTGCCGCTACACCAAAAAAAGCCATTGCTGCACCGGCTGCAACATTGATAACTAAATCTGCAAAACCTATTATTGAAGCTGTAATACCAAGCCCTTTGTTCGCCGGAATCGCTGCTGAGATAACAGGCAGGCTGCTGGCTACCGCAGAACCTGCCAGCACAGTACTCATTGCAGTTAAACCTCCGGTAATAATCGATGCACCTAAAGTAACCACACACAGACCAGAACCAATTGCTGCGGCAGTAATATTAGCCCATTTCTTATGTAGTACACTCAACCCAAGCGTTGAGATATTTCCTGCCCACTGTAATGTGCTGCCAAGCCAGTGTGGCATATTGCCTGAAGGATCTATATTCATAACCGGATTATTGCTACCAAAAGTATAGCCATCTCCTGCCGGATCTTCACTAACAAAGTAACGCTGTTTGGGATTATAAGTACGGTGTCCCGCACCTAAAAATTGCCAGCCTGTGAAAGGGTCTGTACGTTCACCATCAAATTCCTGTAACGTCTGTTTATATAATTTAGAGGACGTTTTATTCTTATGCCATACCATGCCATATGGGCTATAAATATTAGTCTGCCTAATACCATATTTATCATTATCAGCTTTACTTAAAACACTAATAACGTCACCTTTATAGCTGTTCTCATAATATTCACTAATTATACCATCTGTTGCTCTGGCTACCCCCTGATAACCGGTCACATGTGAATCACTCTCTGCTGTTATTATTTTTTCATTAATCAGGTTACCGCTACGATAGAACAGATAACCGGTATGGATATCATCTTTTTCCATGATCTCTTTTCCATCACCATCATAGGAATAACTGCTTTGTTTACCTGCGCTATTGACAACCTGTGTAATTTGATTGAAAGCATTATAAGCGATGTGATTATCCTCTGAGTCAATGATCATATTACCTGCTTTATCATAATATAGTTTTTGAACAACGGGTGTTTTTTGGTTCCATATACTAATTATTCGCTGTAGCCGTAATGGTACAGACGGATCTGTATACTGATAACGCATTATCTTTATTGATGCCTTTTGCCGTATATTATTTTGTAAAATTTCTTTAACCCGGTAGATACGATTTAAAGCTGTAAAAGAATAATACTGACGTACAATAATTGGTGCATGCATGAATTCTGAGCGGGGAAAAGAGGTGTCCCGTGGACATAGCGGTAAACCTGATGATCCTGAACAACTCATAGCAGTCAGATTGTTCAATGTATCATAACGATAATGTAAAATGGCTCTCTCACCCTGTCCGGTTTGCTGCTGTAAATTAGTGATATTGTTTTCTGAATCATAATCAAAGGTCCAGCGATTAATTAATTTACCTGATAGCCGGTCAGTAATATCTTTATTGTGTCCCCACTGATCATATTTAAGTGTTCGTTCCATGCCACTACCATAATGCATTTTCCGGATACGGGAAAACTGATCATAACTCACAACAGATAATGTTTCATGATTCCCTTTGACTGATTGATACTCTGTTGCATAAATACGTCCCTGGGTATCATAGCGGGGTATTGTTTTATTGCCAGAAATGTCAGTAACACTGATTAAACGTCTGTTGCTATCATATTGCCATTTAAGTTGATAATCAGGATAATTGTTTTTACCTGTGTGAATTAAATGTTTTAGCAATCCGTCCGCCGTATAACAATAAACAGTGGTACTGGTTTCATCTATTTTTCTTGTGAGTCGTTTTGTTATTAGATTATAATCAGCATGCCACTGTAGTTTACCATCTTTAAACTCATTCACAGGTAATCCTAACAGATTATATTGCCATGAAAAATGGTGTTTTACCGGTGTTATTATAGTGTCTGTCTGACCATTAACGGTATAGGTATACAAAGTGCGCTGACCATCTTCGCCTGCCCGCCATACCTGCTGCCCTGCATAATTATAGCCCGCAGAAGCAAGCAAATAGTGTCCTCCTGTTACCGGAAAAAATTCTTTTTTTATTACCTGTCCGGTCAGATTGTAAACCTGATGCATACGATTGCCTGCAGGATCTGTAATGTCTGTTAATCGTCCCATTGCATCATAAGTATTTTTTATTACTTTACCTTCAGAATCACGACTTGCAACCTGTCGTCCGAAACCATCATAAGTTATGAAAGAAACTTTAGCATCAGATTGTTTATCACTGTAACGGCATAAATATTTAAGTGTTGGCAGTGGCTGTAATTGAGTTGATAATATCCATTGTTTAATAGGATGATCTTCCTTGTTTGCTCGTACCACTGAGATTACAGAGTGTTTTCCTAAGCTATTTCTTCTATAACTGACTATGCATCTTAGCGCATCGTCGTACAGGTTAATATTAACTTCACCGTCTGGTAGATAAACACGTACTGCTCTTCCTGACTCATCATATTGTTGTGTTATCATTAATTTTCTGGAGATTACAGAAGATTTAAAGATGTAAGCATACTGCGCTTTAATGCGTCCATATTGATCATAAGTAGTCTTTTTTTTGAGCTGCCAAACACCCGGTTTAGCTTTACTTGTAGCATCAACCGCCTCATCAAAATCCATTAGCTGCCGTCCCATTCCATCAAAAATTACTTTATGTTGTAATCCGTCAGGAGCTGTAATCAATACCTGATTGAGAGCCTGTGAAGTAGTATACTGATAGTGCACACGAACCGCAAAGGGTGTACCCACCGCAAAATCTGTGCTTACCGGGCGATCCCATGCATCGTAATGGTAACGGGTAGTATTTTTTCCAGCAGGATCAGTACTTGCTAATAGCTGACCGGTAAATAAACTGCTAACCACAG
>JAPORK010000321.1:0-1611 GCA_026710285.1 Endozoicomonadaceae bacterium
TACTATTTTTAATTCCATCTTTATGTTTTGGAAAAATTAATTTCACTATTAAAAAAAACAGCATAGATCAAAGTGATTATTCTAATAAGAAGAAAGTATCATTTAAACAACACTCTCTGAATATCTATGCAAAACATAAAAAAAATAAAACCAGTAATCACCAGCCACTACTAACTACATCTGGCGGTGACAACGCATCTATTTGGTCAAATTCTTTTAATTTTGCTAAAAGTGGAAATAGCGAAGTGGATCCACGAACAGGTACGCTGCTGGTTTCCGTAAAAGCAGGTATGCTACTAAGTAATTTTGGTCATGGTCCCGACATAGATCTTGAAATGAATTATAACAGCATGGCTCAAGGTAATCCCGATCATCTGGGGCGTGGCTGGGCATGGAATCTGACGCATTATAATCCAAAGACTCATCAGTTAAACACTTCTGAAGGGAAAAGTTTTTTTCTGAAGCAACAAAGTGACGGACGCTGGATTCCACAATATCATAAACTGAAGGATGTTATCATTACCAGTAAAAATGGACATTTAGAAATTACTTCTGCAAATGGATTGCGGGATATTTTAGATCGTGATGGCTATGAAACCCGTCTGGAGCAACAAAATGGAGATGGGGTTAATTTTAGTTATGTGTCCAGAAGCCATATATTAAAAAAAATAACAGACGATCAAGGTCATTCAATTAAACTAACAATGAAGGATAATTATCTGACTGTTACCAGCTACGATGTACAGGGTCAACCAGAAAATATATATATTAGTTTAGAAAATAATGAAGTCCATAATATTTTATTTCCCAAAACCACCCATCAGCAAATTACTGATAATTCTGGGGTAGTCAGTTTAAGTTACGGGAGTGGCTATTATAATCAGGGCTTATTAACGGCTATTCACTATTTTACTGGAATGGAAAAAAAGTTTGTTTATGATTGTAAACATGCAATGAAATTACCAGTTATTCCAAATTTTCACAATTCATTTCAATCCTTTAAACCGGTTTGTGTTGTTAAACAGGTCAGGATGATACCAGGTACAAATCAACCTCCGATGATAGTAAATTACAGTTACACTGCTATCAATGGTAATGACCATGATTATCTTGGTTATAACTCTAGTTTAGCTGTAATGCCGGGTTTAAAGAGTGATATATTATTTGAGGCGCCTGCCAGCTATACTTATAAAACAAAAGAAGACAACAGAAATATAAGTATTATCAGAACTTATAATAAATATCATTTATTGATTGATAGTAAAACAATCAATGACAAAAATAATCAGCTACTTAATGAAGTGCAGTCTTACTTTTGTCGTACAGACAAAACAGATGGTTGTTCCAATACTTCCTTTGATAAGCTACCTGTTACCTATTCTCTGCCCTTAAAGCTGGTGACTAAAAGTTGGGTAGAAAATCTGTCTGCACCTGCAATAACTACAGTCCAAAGGCGTTATGATGATAATGGACGAATAATCAGTCAGACCGACGCTTATGGTCGTGAAACAGACACAACGTATTGCCCGCAACACGGAGATGGTCATTGCCCTGCTGCACCAGATGGTTGGCCAGTAGCTGCTTTAACAGAACAGACAAAAATTTTTCCGG
>JAPORK010000321.1:1936-4107 GCA_026710285.1 Endozoicomonadaceae bacterium
TGTATTATCATCAACAATTGAAAAAAGTTTATTTCTTCCTAAAACGCTGCGTATTATTTCTGCTGATAAGAAAAATATCAAAACTTTTATGTATGATGTACATGGGAGATTAATAACACAAACTGATGCCGCAGGTTCTCTGTTTAAAACTACAAACCGCTATCAGTATAAATTGTCTGCCAATGAAAATAGTGTTGTTATAACAAACTCTGCGGGCATGCAAAAGAAAATAATCTTTGATGGTTCAGGACGAACACTGGCAACTTATATTGAAAAAACTGATCTTCAGGGTCATCTTCATCCAGGTCTGTGGCAACAACAAACGCAAATACGCTACAACGCTGAAGGGGAAGTGGCAGAAAATACACGTTATACAGACAATGGTGAGGGTAAAGGTATACCTGTTGCGCTGACGACCCGCTTTGATTATGATGCTTTAGGGCGTTTAACCAAAAAATATCTGCCTGATGGAGAAACAGAAGTTACACAATATGACAATGCACATCGTTGTATAGTCAGTTATACACAAGACAGACAAAATCATCGTACAGCAGTAACTATTAGTCGAAGTAATGTTATGGGAAAACCAACAGAACAAATTGTATTGCCTGCAACATCAGGCATGCTACCTTCTGTCACAACACTGTGCATTCATGGAGATCAGCAATCGGGAGCAAAGATTTCAACGATGACTTATGATGGTTTTGATCGTCTTATAAGTGCTAAGAATCCTATGGGCAGAAGCGTACAATATCATTATGATGCTTTTGGACATGTGACAGATACCATTGATCCTTTGGGTAATAAATTGCATGATGTATACGGTTTGACTGGTCATGTGATTCAACATATAGCTATGCCTGCCAAAGGTGGTCAGTATCTGTTGGCATCAGCAGGTTTTAATGCAGCAGGGCAAAAATTATGGTCTGCCGGAGAAGATGGCAGTAAAACGACCTATCGCTATAATATTAATGGTCAGTTATCTGATACCTACAAGCCAAACAGACACCATATTCATCTGAATTACAACATAACCGGATTACCAGTAACAGACAGCCTAGATGACCATGTATTTTTACAGGTAAGTTATGATCATATAACTCATCAGCCATTAACTGTGACTGATAATACCGGAGTAACCACTTATCATTATCGTGATGACGGATTACCAGAAAGTGTAACACATAAGGGTATTAACGGTTATCCGAATAGCGCTTATGCATTTGCTTATGATAGTTATGATCGTCTTATTAGCTGTACTGATATGCATAATAATAAGACTATTTATACTGTTGACAGGTTAGGCAGACCAACAGGTAAAAAATATCAAAAAAATAGTAGTAATACAACACAAATTGACCAGTTAACTTATGATAGTTTTTCCAGAATCATTAAAAAACTATATGGTAGTGGTGTTATACGTATGATCACTTATGATTCATGGAGCCAGGTACGTACCATTAAAGATATGATTAACAAGAAATTACTTTATGCTTCATCATTTGTTTATGATGCTGATGGCAATATTACCAGCTTACAAAAGAGTGATGATCAGAACCATAAAGCAATAATAAACTACAGCTATGATAACCTGAATAATCTGGTTGCAATGAATTGTAAAGGATACAATATGTTTTGTCCGCATGATACAGCGTTCAGTAATGGTCATCTAAAATCAGCCCCGATTATCATACAGCAGCATTATAATTTTACACCACTAAACCGTATTGCCAATGTTACAGAAAAACTGATTGACACTTCATCTTCTCAATCAGGTTCTCTGAGTAAAAAAATGACTTATTCTTATTCAAATATTAAAGTTCCTTTACGCTTAACGGCTGTCAGTACACAGTGGAATAATCAGCAATCTGAGACTCATTCCCTTGTTTATGATATCGCAGGTAATATGACTACCGATGGTGAAGGTAATGAAATTAATTACAACCCCTTTAATCAAATAACACATGTCGTTAATAAAGAAGGTGTAATGAGCAGCTATGATTACGATGGTGAGGGAAAAGAAGTAAGAGTAATGAGTCCAGGATGCACTCGGTGGATGATCTATCAGGAAAAATCACTCAATGGAGAAATAGTAACAGATATAGAGAATAATATGCATTATATTGGTTATCCGGCAGCAGAAATTAAAACAACTGATAATACGATTACTG
>JAPORK010000283.1 GCA_026710285.1 Endozoicomonadaceae bacterium
GCGACCCATGTTGAGAACCCTCAACACCTTTCGCTGTAGCAAATGGGCTGACAGGTTTCAGGGTACCACATCACTATTATTCAGATAAAAGCATGATCTTACCCTGAAGTCTTTAGAAAGGGGATAAAGTCAAATTAGCTAACGCTCAGTATGGATGGCGTGGGGGCTTCGCAACAGCTCTTTTTACTCACAACATTTTTTCTTTAAACAGTTGTTAAGCCATATGTTATCATAGTATAGTTAATAAGAAGTTATAGCGTTTATTGACATATACAGAAAATAATCAGCTGTTATTATTAAAGATTGCTTTGTATTTTAACTAATTAAGAAGTCTCTACCTTAGCCCGAATATTTCATGCCTAAAAGATAGAGAAGTAGATATTTTTATTATTTTTCATATAACTACAATCAAATTTAACTAAAAATTGCCAGGTACACTTTTTGTACGTATTGTATTTTTTTAATTTTTCATCTGCCAGGAAACATAAAATAACTTAATATGCTACAAAAAAAGAGATTTTAAGATAAATTTTAATTAAATCTGTTATCAAAAGCTGTCTCTTAATCACATTAATTTAAATTTTGTGGCTATGCAAATTATGAAAAGCTGTACGAAGTGTTGATTTTCTTGCTTATTTAAAAAACGTCCGGAGTTAAACAATTCTAAATTATGGAACTATTTAACTAACCTGACAAAAAATAGTAACTATGCCAACACTTTATTCATATGTAAATAAGAGGGGGTTAGCTATGAAAAACGTAGTAAATAACGGGAAAAGATCCAAAAATCAACCTCCACCGAAATCTAATTCAAAGTTAAATAGTATACGTAATTATATAATAAAAAGCTTGAGTAATTTTGGCACTAAATTTATAAAACCCTTTAGCAAGGCCTACCATGCTCTTTTGTTAAAGTTAAATTTTCACAACAAAAAGTCACAAACAAAGAAAAATTACGATGAAAACACTACCAGCGAAACCATAAATAGAGCAACGGATAAGCCTGAATCCCCGCTTTCCAGGGATAATGGCAAGGCGATTGCTTTTCTAAATGAAGTTCAGAATCAAGTAGCAGACAGCGATAATTCCGCATACATTCAGACAAATGATCAATCTGATAAAAGATTAGAAGAATACAAGGTTAGCGAGGTTAAAGGTTTTATCAATGAATCAGGTGTTCCTAAACCTATAGCTGAGAAAAGCACTACCATTTTATCAAATGATGTATCGAATGGAATAACAGATGCTAATTCTGAAAGTGATAAACCTGAGATAAAAATAGAAATAAATAAGGATGAGAAAACAGATAATCTTACTGACTCTACAGATCATATTACACCTACTTTGACTCCTGGATTTAACAAAGAATCTATTAAGATAAATAGACCTGATCCTGCAGAGCAAAAGGAATTAAAAAAAGATACAGCAAAAATACCTACCGCAGCACAGCAAACAAAGCCTAAATCTGAAAATCTCCAAACAAACAATACTCCTGCTAAAAGAGTAAGTATAAATACTGACAAAGTAGAAACAGATCATAGTGGTGTTGATCTTAAAGATGATATTTTGGATGCGATTACTCCTACAGCCCAAAAAGATTTTATCAGCTACATGAGTAAACTTAAAACTCCAGAACAAGAGAGACTGAAAAGAGATGCGTTGGAGATTCTTACCATTATGAAGCAAGCAGACATTAATAATGGAGAAGAAAAAGAGAATTCTCCTGATACTCTGCTTCACCAATTGTGCAAAGATGGAAGTATTGAGGAAATAAAGAAAAACTACTCTGGTCTTCTACAGTATGCGGGACACAAAAATCTAAAAGGTCAAATTCCTCGCGATATACTCAAGAATAGATTTAGTGAAATCCCACTTGAATTAATGGGTTGTTATGAAGATATAAGTCAATTTCTGTATTCTTTTGATACCCCTTTTCACGAGTTATGCAAACATGGAAGCATTGATGAAATAAATGAAAACTACCCTGCTCTTCTAAAATATGCAGGATACAAGAATCTACAGGGTCAGTTACCTTATGACATACTCAAAAGGAGGTTTTACAAATGGAGTATAGTACCACATAAATTGAAAAAGTGTGACAATGCTCTAAATAAAGAAATGACTTTGAGATATTCTAATATGAAAAATAATTTTGTATCCTTTTTCGAGGAGGATGGCTGTACTGAAAAGTTTTCAAAATTTTTTGAGGACCCAGGGGGATTTTGTTTCGGACTTGTATACATGAGAGGACAGTATTTTCTTGATACTAGTAAAGATAATACCAGTTTAATTACGCAATTTGATTTTATAATGAGTTTATTGTGCCGTGATTTTTCTCGTTTTCCTCTTTCAGTAAAAAATAATACAGGTGAAGAGGTTATTTGTAATAGCTTGTTTAAAGTTGTAAATACAATTAATGATGAATCCCGGCTACCTTTGAGACAATTTTTGACTGAACTCTTATCAACCCATAAACCAAAAATGACAACACTATCAGAAATATCAAAACAAGCAGAAGAAATAGAAGAATCAAAATACTTAAAAGAAGCAGAGCCTTTTCCAGAGATTAAAATTGAATCACAAAATATATCAAAATCTTCAGAAGTTCAGGCAAAAAAAATTGAGATATTTGCTGATACTTGTTTCCTTGGTGATAAATTTGATTTCAGGGAAGTCCTCGATGATTTATTCAATGAACTAAAAAAAATGCCTGAAAATTTTTTCTTATATTTAGACAACGGCAGACATGTCATTAGTATCAATTATGATCCAAAGAGTAATAAGCTACTTGTTTTTAACCAGAATCATTTGCAGAATAAAAACAAACAGCTTGCTGAACCCTTTTCTGATACAAAGACGCTTGTAAATGCTGTGTTCGACAAGTTAAAAAGGAAAGATGAAGAATATAAAGAAGATGAAGAAGCTGTTATATTTTTGAACATGAAAGTATATACACGTCCACAAACATTAAGAAATCAAAAGGATATGCAGCATATATTACAAGAATCATTTAATGAAAAACATAGGTATCTAACAAAAATACATTATAAAAAAGAAAAAGATCGTATCGCCATACAAAAGATAATTAAAACATTATTATATAAGCAAAATGATGTAAAGCCAGACGCACAAAATTCAATATCTTTGAATTTGATAAGAGAGAACAATAATCAAGACACAAGAAGACTTGTATTGTACTATGCCATTAAACAGGAGCATAAAGATTTGGTAAGGTTACTAGCTAACGAAAAAGCTCTTCTTGATATACAAAATAAACATGGTGAAACTGTTCTTTTTGATGCTGTCGCAACAGGTAATCCGGAAATAGTTGAAATATTACTCGCAGCAGGTGCAGATAAAAACATAAAGGACTACTCTGGTAGAACACTTCTTTTTGAAGCTATCAGAGCAGGGCAGGTTCAGATGGTAAAAATGTTGATTGAGAAGGGACTTGATGTAAATGCAACCAGTGAAGATGGAAAGACACCTCTGTTTTATGCTGTTGTTGATGAGAACCTGGAAGCTGTTGATCTGTTAATCAAAGCTCATGCTAATATAGATCTGGTCGATAAACGTGGTGACAAACCTATTGATATAGCTCGCATGTTGCAACTTAATACAATGGAACAAAAACTCATCAAAAAATCCATGATAAAATCTCCTGGTAGATAGTATTTAATTGAATGATATACCCTACATTCATCACCTGAAATGATAATTTTCTGATAACGTCTGTTTGTAGAATAAATTCATTAACAAGCGTTTATCCCATGCTTTCTTATGATATTAAAAATCCTGATCATCGCTGTCTCTTAGTCACATTTTTCAGGTTTTTATTTTACTTTGGGAGATTTATCTTCTACCGAATATACCAGCCTTTCGAACGTATAACCGCGGGCTGAGCCTGTCGAAGCCCGATTGCTTTTTTTCCAGGCTTCGACAGGCTCAGCCAGCGGACATAGTTGTATATTTCTCTCCTGCAATTTGTAGTTGAATATCAACTAAAGCTGCCTGACGCTGCCCCTTCGCTCCATACCCATTACAGGTACTTCATAATAACCATGAAAAGCACGTCCTTCCTGGTGACCATGAACACGATCATCC
>JAPORK010000507.1 GCA_026710285.1 Endozoicomonadaceae bacterium
CTGGTGGTCTAAGGTTTCCCGTAAACCATTAGCGTACGTAATAATAAAATATTTTTCTTTCGTACCACCAATATGAAGATCATGCATTTTATGGTATAAAGGATACCACTGACCATTACTTTTATGCTGCAGATAAAAGCTTTGACCGATAGAGGTGACCAAACTATCAGTTACCGGATTAAAGTGAGTTAAATTCCAGCTCCAGCCAGTTCCTAATCCGTCAATATTCGTATTAGCATTGCTGCTATAGTTAACTTCCAGATCAATATTGGGACCATGCCCAAAATTGCTGAGTAAACTTCCGGTTTTAACATGCACATTTAAGATACCGGTTCCCGGATCAATCTGCGCTCCCCACACGCCTTTAAAGTTAAAAGCATTTGACCATGGAACAGATCCTGATGATTCTGTTGCAGATAAAGTTAACTGATGATCCGGTAATTTTTCTTTATGCTTATTTTTATGTGAAAGCACTATAGCAGCAGATGAATAAATAAAAATCATTGTATATAAGGAAAGTAATATAAAGAAAAACGTTATAAAATTTCTTGGTATAAAATATTGTTTATATGATTGAAACTTCATGAGAATGTTATTACTAATATCAGAATATTTATGAAAATAAGAGAAAATTTTTTATTTTAAAAAGAAATTGATTTATTATTGATCAATTATTATTTTAAAATAATATGAATTTTAAAACATACAGAATATAGCGGTTCTCATGGGCTTCTGTCTCACCAAAAAAATACCATTCAATTATACTGACGGTACCTGTCTTAAATGATATTCCAGCAACAATAGTTTCCAAAGAGTATCCTGTAAAAAAAATTATTACCGGACTTACTTATCAGTACTCCATGACCAGGAGCTGCAACCGAACCCATTTCACCAGATTTTAACAAGAGTACTGAAAGTGATTTTGGTTGTTACTGGTCAAAGAATTTTTTGACCGGTGTCCTGTTATGCAAGGTATAAAATACTTGAAAGAAATTTTGTAGATAACGTTTTATCATTAGTTATTGCTGCTCAGGTGGTAGTATTGATAGTTCTCTTATCATTATAAATCTTACTGATAAAAAATGCTGAAACAATTTAAGAATGAGATATCGTTTCATTATTCCGGCAAAAGTCAGTATAATGACTATATCGCACTCTATCAAACAACTGTGTTCAAACAAAATATTCCATATATCACAAAATTCATTAAGACGCTTAAGTCAGGATGAATCGGCTAAAGATAGTGAAGAATAGATTTTAAAAAATAATATGTTATGGTTTGTGCTATAGCTTTTGTGTCAGATTGTGTAGCGTATGCTATCATTGATCCACGAAAAAACATGTAATCAGAGCTTCATGTTCTGCTTTGAAGTACAGGTTTACAGTTTATTGATTACAACTATTGCATCAACTAGCAAGTAAATAATGAGTAAAATATTTGATAATGGAGATCCTCTACCATGAGCGTTACAACAGGTCAGGTTCATAGCGCTGTACAAGCTCTGACTCAAAGCACAGACACACTATTTTTATTACTTGGTGCAATTACTGTATTTCTGATGCATGCAGGGTTTGCTTTTTTAGAATTAGGAACAGTCAGACGTAAAAACCAGGTTAATGCACTTGTTAAAGTTCTTGCAGATTTTGGTGTTTCAACACTTGCCTATTTCTTTATCGGATATCAGGTGGCTTATGGTGTGACTTTTTTTGCTGATGCACAAACCCTGTCTCAAGGTAATGGTTATGAGCTGGTGAAATTCTTTTTTCTGCTCACATTTGCTGCTGCAATACCTGCAATAGTCTCAGGGGGAATTGCTGAAAGAGCAAGTTTTTATCCGGTATTAATTGCAACATTTTTTACCGTCGGTTTAATCTATCCTTTTTTTGAAGGTATGATTTGGAATGGAAATTTTGGACTACAAGAGTTGTTTAAACTTCAGTTTGGTTATGAGTTTCATGATTTTGCCGGATCTGTTGTTGTTCATGGTTTAGGTGGTTGGATTGCACTGGTGGCCATTATTTTTTTGGGTATGCGTAAAGATCTGGTTCGTACCGGAAAGCGTATTAATTTTTTACCTTCAAGTATTCCATTTCTTGCGTTGAGTGCATGGATTTTGTGCGCAGGTTGGTTTGGGTTTAATGTGATGTCTGCACGAACATTAAATAATATCAGTGGTTTAGTTGCGATGAATTCGTTGATGGCAATGGTCGGAGGTATTATTGCTGCTCTGGTGGTAGGAAAAAATAATCCAGGTTTTATTCATAATGGTCCACTTGCCGGGCTTGTGGCTGTCTGTGCAGGTTCTGATATAATCCATCCAATCAGTGCACTTGTGATAGGTGTAATAGCAGGAGTATTGTTTATTTGCCTATTTACTTACTTACAAAACAGAACAAAAATTGATGATGTGCTCGGTGTTTGGCCTTTGCACGGTGTTTGTGGTGCCTGGGGTGGTATTGCTACAGGAATCTTTGGTCAGGTAGCACTTGGCGGCTTGGGAGGAGTTAGTTTCACTGTTCAAACCCTTGGTACCATTATAGGTATTGTTGTTGCACTTATGGGTGCGGGATTAATTTACGGGATTATTAATCGTTTGACGGGTCTGCGTCTTTCTGAAGAAGATGAGTTCAACGGATCAGATATTGCGATTCACAAAATTTCTGCAACAAGTGATGATCAATAAAGTAAGTTTTTTTAATATGGTTGCAGCTATACCCATAATTATTGAAAACACGTGACTTTTTTGTATAAGCGACAATGAGTTTCATGAAAATTATTATCTCATATCATGAAAAATAGCTACTAAAATTAACCATGGATGGATACGTAAAGGCAAAGAAAATCAGATCAGTAAAACGGTGCCACGCACTTGTAAAAACATCCCTGGTAATTATTTGAGAGAAGATTTTTTATCTTAAATAGCGATTAATTTCTTGTTACTTACACCATATTATTTGCAATAAATCCGGACAATTTTAAAACATACAGAATATAGCGGTTCTCAGGGGGTTCTATAGCACGAAAAAAGTGTTGATTTATTTTACTGATTGTACCCAGCTCAAGTGATATTCTAGCTTCATAAGGATAATATTCTACAAAAAGATTATCGAACCTACCTATCAGTGCTGCATGATTTGGTGCAGCAGCCAACGCTATTTAATCAGGGTTTAATAAAAGTTCTTTTCTGCCCGATATAGTTTATGGTTTTGTATGGCAGTTTGTGTTAGCGGTGGTTAAGAGCGATAGAACTACATTACCGCCATAGTTTCAACGGGCTTAGCCAGCAGACATAGTTACATTTACATTATATTCATTTAAGTTGAAAATGCTGGATTTACTACATTATAAATAATTGTTATTAAAAGGTTATGTAAAAAAATCCAGTGTTTTGAAGTTGAATGGGTATATTAAAAATAAAATTTTAACTGATCAGGTGCTGGACAGATTTAATCATAGTCTGAAGCATCAAATGATATAAGTTAGTTATTTTCATTATCTTGAATATGCCTCTTAAATTTTTAAGTATTGAAAGTATTGTTTTTTTATAAATAATATTCACTGATGTCAGGAAATAATGGTTTTTTGTGAGATTAATATATGGTAGAATACCTTAACCTCATAAAAAGCTATTATTGCATAACATCAGATAATAACTAGGAAAATCAGTTAATTACACAATCTTTCATATGAGGAAACATTTAATCATGAAATATTTGATAAAATGTGGCAAGTTAAAGGGATAAGGCAATACAGTGTACACCACCTATTCTTTTCAATTTACCCTGCACGCCGTAAAGCCTCGCCCTTCAGGGCGGGGATATAAGGCGGTTTTTTTTGTTGCTTTCTGTTTTGTTTTTTGGTATTGTGTCCGCACAAACATTAGGGGCGACCTAAAAAAACGGAAACCAGCTGTCACTTTAACTGCGATTTCGCGGGCTGGTTTTTGAGATTGCGCCATTGAACACAGCCCTAATCTGTTTGTGCTCCGGCAATCCGAAAGGTAGAGCAGGTTAGGAATAAGAGAATGTGTCTGTAATGTGGAGCAGTATTGAACAGAGATGTTAATGCTGCCAGAAACATTCTTGCGCTCGGGCATGAG
>JAPORK010000577.1 GCA_026710285.1 Endozoicomonadaceae bacterium
ACAATGCTTTTAATCAAATTACTTCCGTCATAAATCCGCAAGGAAAACAGACCCGCTATTTTTATGATGGCAGTGAAAGAGAAGTCAGAGAAGAGACTGCAACCGGTGATAATCGTAATCTAATTTATAAAGGTAAAACCCTGGTCGGTGAAAAAATCGGTCACCCACAACAAAAAACGCATATGATCAGTTATCTAGGAATAGCTAAAGCGATTGATGGCGTCATTCATGATTATTATGAAGAAAATTATAGAGGTGATGTTACAGGAGTCATTACCAAAACCACAAGTGATCATTATAAGTTAAGTCAGCGCAATGTTTATAGCCCTTATGGCATGGTATGGCATACACATTCAGTCTCTTCATTGCCATGGTATCAGCAAACTTTAATGGGGTTTAATGGTGAACAGACTGATCCTGCTACCGGCTGGCAATTCCTGGGAGCAGGTCATAGAACGTATAATCCGGATCAGCATTATTTTGTCAGTGAAGACCCGGCAGGCGATGGTTATGCTTTTGGTAGTAACAATCCAATAATGAACACCGATCCAAGTGGTAATATGCCCGGATGGATAGGCAGTATTATGCACATAATGGGTCATGTGGGTACACTGGGACTGGACGTTTTACACAAGAAGTGGGCTAATATCATCGGAATTACAGCATTAACAGCACTTGCTTGTGCAGGTATAGCCGCATCTATAGTAGCCGGAGGTGAAGTGACACCTATGCTTGCAGCAGCCGCCGGTTTGACAGTCGCTGCCGGTGGAATGGCAATAGCATCAGCTGCTATTCCCACAAATAAAGGCTTAAATATTGCCAGTACAGTTGTTGGTATATTAGCTATGACCATAGACATTGCAACAGCAGGTATCTCTGTTTTTACAAAATGGAAAGGATCGATGGTTGCTGATGAAGCTGGAATAATATCAGTTAATATAGTTGGTGAAGAATTAGCAGAGATAGAAGAGGCTGACTTAGCAATTGCAAACGATACTGATTTAGCAACCACAGACAATGCTGATATCACTGAACCTGATAACAATTCTGCTAATCCTGGTAATGTGTTCTGGCAAGCAGAACGTACACTCAACCTTTTAACTGAAAAGCTTGCTGATTTTACAGAACCGCACACAGGATATCAAATTGTAAAATTATACATAGCTGATAATGAAGCATTCAAAGCTGTATGGAATATAATAGTCAGTCTTGGGATAGGAATACAGGATAACACAAAGAATTTATTCCTGATGTTTGCACAATTAAGATCACTAAATTATCAGTACAGGACATTGCTGTGGATAGCAGATTATCTGGATGCAAAAGAGTATGGTGTGGATGAGGCGCCTCATTTTGATGCAATAATTGCTGTTACTGAACGACAAATTTCTGGACCTCCATATTTGAATGAGTTGACCCTGCAGGAAGCAATAATTAATATGACGGAAGAAAAACAAATTTTGTTACTCCCCTCAAATAATCATCCATATTATACTTATGGTAGCCAGATGCCTGATGATAAGTGGGAGCTAATCCATATAGACAAAAATAATAAAATCACTTCAGAGGTGCTCAATAGTGATCAGCAAGTTATTGATTTTATAAACAATAAGAATACATACAAGCTTCTTCCCTACCGATAGTTTTATTAATTAAAAAATAAAATAGATCTGCCAATGTGATTTTTGTTTTATCCAAAAACTGATTTTACGCTGATTACCCTAGGATAAAATAAATCGACAGAAGAGATTCATCCTTATTTTAATGACTAAAGTTAATCCGGAGGTTAAACAGTTAATGGAACAGCCTGTGACTCCGAGGAGCGGGAATGACCTGAAGGAGAAAAAATGACGGTATATTTGTCAAAATAATAGTTTCTTTATCTGTTTTTTTACAATCATACCGCCATGAAACATAGTCTGTTATACCAGAAATCTCCGTATTGGTCTATTTTGATTAAATTGAATTTTTCAGGACCAAATAACTAATGGGCCTCATCCCAGTTGTTTCCGATGCCTATATCAACAATTAGCGGAACATCCAGTTTTAGTGCACCTGACATTATCTGACTGATACCTTGACAGAAATCCTCTACTTGTGAAGCTTCTGCTTCAAAAACCAGTTCATCGTGGACCTGCATAATCATACAGGCATCTGCTCGTTCTTCCTGAATCCATGCATCCATATTGATCATTGCCAGTTTGATAATATCAGCTGCACTGCCCTGCATAGGAGCATTAATGGCAGCCCTCTCTGCCGCCTGACGGCGTATCGCATTGTTACTTTTAATGTCATTAAGGTAGAGTCTGCGACCGCACAATGTTTCTACATAACCTTTACTGCGTGCATTTTCTTTGATCTCATCCATATAACGCTTTACACCCGGGTAACGCTGAAAATAAACATCAATATATTCCTGTGCACAAGGACGGGATATACCTAACTGTTTTGCCAGCCCAAAGGCAGACATACCATAAATCAGACCAAAGTTAATGGCTTTAGCGCTGCGTCGCTGTTCTTTAGTCACCGCATCAGGAGATACACTAAAAATTTCTGCAGCCGTAGCACTGTGGATGTCCAGATCTTTTGCAAAAGCTTCCAGCAGCCCTTCATCCTGAGAAAGGTGTGCCATAATTCTGAGTTCAATTTGAGAGTAATCGGCAGCAATCAGACGATAGCCCTGTGGGGCAATAAACGCTTGTCTTACCCTTCTGCCTTCAGGGGTTCGCACCGGGATATTTTGTAAATTAGGATCAGTAGAAGAAAGCCGTCCAGTAGTGGTTATCGCCTGATGATAAGATGTGTGCAACCGTCCGGTATCTGGATTAACCATTTTTGGTAGTTTGTCAGTATAGGTGGTACACAGCTTATTTAAACGACGATACTCAAGTAACCGTTTAGGCAGAGGATAATCTAATGCCAGCTCTTCCAGCACTTCTTCCGCCGTTGAAGGCTGCCCCTTTGGGGTTTTTTTGCGAACCGGAAGCCCCTGCTTTTCAAACAGAATAGTTTGTAACTGTTTGGTAGAGTTTACATTAAATTCTTCCCCTGCCAGCTGATGAATAGTCTGTTCCAGTTTATGCATATGCTCCTTTAGTTCCTGCGTTTGCTGTGCCAGCTGCTTTGTGTCAATCAATGCACCCATTTGTTCTATCGAAGACAGCACATTGATTAGTGGTTTTTCAATGCTTTCATACACACCAGCAAGCTTTTTGTCTGCCTGCAGTTTTGGCCATAAGGTTTGATGCAGCCGCAGTGTAATATCAGCATCTTCAGCTGCATAAGGTGCTGCCTGGGCAATGTCAATCTGGTTAAATGTCTGTTGTTTTGCGCCCTTTCCAGCCACATCTTCATATTTGACAGTATTTGTATCCAGGTAATAACGTGCCAGTGAATCCATATCATGCCGTGTCGCCGTTGCATTTAAGATATAAGATTCAAGCATGGTATCAAAAGCAATGCCCTGTAAGTTAATGCTGTAGCGGGCTAACACGTTTTTATCGTACTTTAAATGCTGTCCTGCTTTAGGCAGATGTGGATCTTCCAGCAATGGCTTTAACTGCTCCAGCACCCACGCTCTGTCAAGTTGTTCAGGTGCTTCCGGATAATCATGTCCCAGAGGAATGTAAGCCGCATGTTTTGCATTAACTGCAAAAGAAACACCAACCAATTCTGCCTGCATGTAGTTAAGGCTGGTCGTTTCTGTATCAAAGGAAAAATAAGCAGCGGATCTGAGTCGCTCAATCCAGGTGAGTAATGCTGCTTTATCGGTAATGGTTTCATAAACAACCGCAGGTGCTGTGGGTTGATCTTCTGAATCTGTCACATCAGGTGTTTTTTCCAATACTTTAATCCAGCTGCGAAACTCCAGTTTTTTATACCAGTTAAGTAGCTGGTCATTGTCCGGGTCGGTTTTTTTCAGCATTTCTGCTGTAATATTAAGCGCCAGCTGTGTGCGGATTGTCGCTAAATCATAAGACAAAAAAGCTTGTTCACGGAAGGTTTGTAATCGTTCAGCCAGAGAAGCAGCACCCCGAATCTTTAGCTTTGCAACAGCGTCAATATTGTTATAAATTGCATCAAGTCCGCCAATGGCTTGC
>JAPORK010000166.1 GCA_026710285.1 Endozoicomonadaceae bacterium
GCCTGTTGCAAATTTGAATCACGTAAAGCGGTATCTCGTGGACACAGAGGTAAACCAGATGATCCACTACAAGTCATGGTAGTCAGGTTATTAAGTTCATCATATTGATAGTGTAAAGTTGCCTGTTGTTGATGATTCTCTCCGGTACTGTGCATCAGTGATATAATATTACCTGCTTTATCATAATCGTACTTCCATTCTGACAGATGCTTTCTAACCAGCAGATCATCTACATTTTTAGTTTGACCATAGTTGTTATAATGGATATAGCGTGCCATATTGCTACCGTATACAGCTGCAACGATCCTGGAAAAACTATCATAAGTAATCTTAGATATGTCTTCTATTGCACCATTAGTATGTTGCTGATAACTGATTTTAACTATCCTGTTTAGTTTGTCATACAATGTCAGCCGCTTATTTCCTAAAAGATCAGTTACACTAATAATTCTTCTGTTACGATCATACTGCCAGTGAAAATAGTAATCCGGATAACCATTTGCTCCTATATGGCGCAATTGTTGTGTTTTATTATCATCACTGTAAGTCCAAGTTGTTATTCCGGTTATATCAGTTTTGGTTGTGAGTAATGCTGTAATTGGATCGTAAGAAAGATGGACTATCGGCTTTGTATCCAGTGTTTCACTCACAGGCAATCCAATAAGATTATATTGCCATGATATGATATGTCCTGCCGGTGTAGTAATGGTTTTTATCTCACCATTAAGTGTATAAGTGTACATAGTCTTTTTTTTATCTTCCCCTGCTTTCCACAATAACTCTCCCGCAGCATTATATTGTGCTGAAGCCAATAAATATTGTGGTAAAGATTGCTTATCTTCATTCGCAGGAATGGTCCATTGTTGTACAAGCTGACCGACCAGGTTATAAATATTGTGTATTTTATCACCTGCAGGATCGGTAATATAGATCACATGTCCCAGTGCATCATAATCTTTAGTGACTATTCTTCCCATTGGATCAACAGACTTAATGACTCTGCCAAGACCATCATAAACGACGGAAGATGTTATTATATTTGGCTGAGTATAGTTGGTTTTACACAAAGTGCTGGCGGTACCAAAGTGAGAAGTGACAAAATTAGCAGGTAATAAGATTTGTTTGACTGGTTTGTCCAATAGATTATTATAGGTGACCGCAATAACAGAAGAATTTCCCTTGCTATCATAGCTGAAATTTACAGTACAGCGGTCTGGGTCATCATAGACTTTTACGACTGTCTCCTGATCAGGTAAATGTTCACGAAGTACTCTGCCCAGGTCATCATAAGTAAAAGTAGTTGTTAGATTTTGTATGTTGCCTAATGCGTCTGTATAATAGGTTTTTTTAGCAGCAACACGACCGTAATTATCATAAGTTATACTTTTAACCGGTAACCACTTTCCAGGTTGTGCTGTTCCTGAAGCAGAGATAGCTTCTCTGAAAAGTATCAACGGACGTCCTGCTCCATCAAAAAGTATTTTGTTCTGCAGACCGTTGCTGGCAGTCATGATTAACTGAAGCTGATTTGGAGAAACTGTATACTGATAGTGCTTGCTCACTGCAAAAGCAGTTCCTACTCCTGAATCGATTTGTGTTACCCGTCCCTGATGATCATAGTGATAGCGGAGAATACTTTTATTCGCAGGATCTGCCACTTCAAGTACCTGATTGGTGAACATGCTGGAAGTCACTGCTGGAGAACGTTTAAACTGACTAGTACTTATTTTAACCGCGGTATAAGTGGTTTTGGTCGTTCTGCTTTTGTTTAAAATATAGTGATAATCAGTCGTTATATTGTTGAGTGTTTTATCAGATGATACTGAGCCTGTCAGTACTGTTGTCTTTAAAAGTCCGTATTGGAAAATATCTTTTTTGTTATTATTATACTCGCGCATTGTTGTAATTTGTTGATGACCTGAATGTACCACTTTTTTTGTGAGTACCAGAATATATCCATTACCCTTCAGATTAGATTCTTTTTGATAATAATAATGAGTGGTTAAAGGAAGAATGGATGATTTTGATGGCTGATCTGCAGGCTTCATGGTCACAGACTGTACCTGTGTACTTAAAGACCATCCGTCAGGTTCGGCAGGGCAGGCAGTATTACCGCTTGCCGGGCAATAGCTGGTTATTTGCTCGCGTCCGTACGCATCTTTTGTCTTGATCAGGCGTCCCTGAACATCATAGCTGTTTTCCACTGTTTCCACAGCAGGTGCTCCTGAGTTTTCTCCCCATATTTTGGTTACCATTTTTAAAGGTAGACTATAAGTAACAGGTAAGTCGCTAAAGCGGGTATGTGCACAGCCATCATTTTTATCGGTGCAGCAATAAAAATTATTCACAGCTGAAAGCAAATGTCCTGTACGCTTACTGATAAGCCGTGCACTGATCAACAGATGATATTTATTATAAGTACGCAGCTGTGTTGTGATTCCATTATCTTGCATGGTTGTATAAGTATACTCCACCGGTGCTTCAAACAGTGTATCCTGTGATGAGCTGATCAGTTTATTTAAACCAGAATTAAAACCAAGATAGTTATGTTCATTCGCGCTGCTCTGATCATAACTGTAGCGGGTAACCATTTCTGGTTGGCTGGCACCCGGATCTGTGGACTCTCTGGTTACCACACATAAATGACGCTGATTATCATAAGGTAATGCAACAGCCATTGCACTGGTACAGTTATACGTTATGCTTTTTTTTAAACCGGAAGGATAAATCACCTGGTTAAGTAAATGACCATAGTATTCCATATGGATGTTCGGTGATGTTTGTCTGCTTTCTTCGGGCAAAATGATATTTCTGAGTTCATTGTTAAAATGATTAAGCATGATATTAACCGGTTTTCCATCAGCATCATAGCTGGTAACTGTTATAAAACCTTCCTGTTGAGTTAAGGTGATTTTGTGTCCTAGATCATCACGAATGGTGCTTAGCAGATGGGTTCCGGCAACATAATCAAAAGTAACACCACGTCCGTCTTGTTGCTCTAACCTGGTTTCAAAACCATTATGATTAAGTATCTCGCGAAGACCATTGTTATAGGTTATGGTAAAATATTTATTTTTACTTCCATCTATCTGAATATCATGTAACTTGTGATAATGAGGTCTCCAGACACCATCTTTTATTCTCTCCAAATTAAATGTTTGCCCCTGAGAGGTAGATAGCTGATTGTTGACCGGATTAAAATGGGTCAGATTCCAGCTCCAGCCCACTCCGAGTTGATCAGGATCAGCCCTGCTGTTACTGTTATAACTGACCTGCAGATTGATGTTGGGTCCACGATCCAGATTGCTGATCATGCTGCCTGCTTTTACATAAGCGGTTAGTGTGCCTGTACGAGGATCCACCGTTGTCCCCCAATGTTTTTTGAAATTAAAGGCATTAGACCAGGGTGATGAAGTAGAACTGCTGGTTTGTGTTTTGGTTAATGCCGGTTTTTTACCATTGTTTTTTAACTGAAACAATGCATGATTGTTTGTGGAGTGAAATTTTATGGTTGTAGTGTTGGATTGCTTATTTCTAAGGGTTATATCCTGAAATGAAGAGATTAAAGCTTTACAAGTGAATCCACAACAAAAAGACAAAAGTACTAAACAAAAATAGCTAGCTGTATTTTTTAAAAAATTAATTTTATAGATTATGTTTAGTTTCGAAATTATGTACATATCAAATATGCTCTTGAGAGGAGGGGAAGTGAAGTATCCAATAAATTATTGCTACGGATATTTTAAACTACCGATATTTTGGTTATCTGAACAGACCCTAGCAAGAGATGCACTGATTAATAAATGATATTTATTGTGGGTACGGATCTGTGTTTTAACATCTGCATAGCGAGAAAAAACTTGTCAATAAGTTACACGGGTGTTGAAGATTTATGAGAGCGCTGCGTGCACGCATCTGTTAAGCAAAGATTGATGCAGTTCGAGGTAATTAAAGATAATTTCAGGCTAACAAACATTTGCTGTTAAGAAAAATCTCTGCCATTGCAGAGATTTCTATGAAAAGTGGCGGACCGGACGGGATTCGAACCCGCGACCTCCGGCGTGACAGGCCGGCATTCTAACCAGCTGAACTACC
>JAPORK010000116.1 GCA_026710285.1 Endozoicomonadaceae bacterium
ATTTTAGTAAATTTAAATTAAATTTAGCTTCAACACCTATTGTTCCTTTTAATTTGTTGAGTTTTTCATTTTTATATGCAGAAAATCTGTTTTTAAATGCTTTAAAGCTAAGGTCACCTTTTTGAAACCATGTTGTAATCATATGGTTTTTTTCTGAGGATCTGAGATTGTTATAAACTTTTATTGCTATATATTCATTAGCCAGTGATTTAAACAGAGTTATTTCTTGTTGTGTAGTTTTCTCCGGTTCTTTTAAGGAGTTGATCAGATTAACAAAATCATTCGCTGTCAACATATTAAAATTCTCTTCTATTATAGCCTTTACATCAATGTTTTCTTTTGTCTCATTCGCCATAATATCTGTCATAATACTCTGTTACTTCTTCCTTATTGCCCTCACTCACCGGATCTTTAAGTGTTAATTTTGTTTTTTCCTGTTCCTGTGGATTTGCTGCTTTTTTAAACCATAATCCTGGTGTAAATGCTTTTTTTAGTGCTACGTACAACTTATTACGCTCGTCATCCGGTGTTTTGAAAAAAAAAGACAGCAGCTTTTCCAGTTTACTTTTTTTTATTGGTTCGTATTTCCCGTAAAGGCTGTCCCACACTTTTTTTGTTTTTTTATTTTGTTTTTTTTAAAATGCTTTTAAGCTGTTTATCTGTTTGTTCCGTTTTACTATTGCTCTCGGTAAATGTTGGTTTGTTTACCGGATCTATCTGTCTATTGATTGGCATTTTATTTACCTCTTTGCTGAATTAAAAATATCGATCTGGATTTTTCGTAAACCAGGAATTAAAAAAGATAAAATATTCAACAACTATTTAAAAAAGAAAGATAAGATATGTTTGTTTTTTGTTCAGTGCTTATAAAACAAGTATACCTATTTTCAAAGTGCTTGTTAAGTATCATTTTGAGAGTAAAAATAACAGGCACGATAGATTTTTTCGGTTAATTCAAAAGCAAGCAGAATTTTTATGCCCTATGATGTGTCAGAGACCATCTGAGAATTCTCAAAAATGAGAAAATCTGAGAATATAAACCTCTTTAAGTGGATGAAAAGGGTTAGAGAGCAGAAAAAACAACAGGACAAGGTCTGAATAAACCGGATAGCAGCAAATTTCCGTATCATATCATAATTACAACTCACAGACTGCACATATTAATTTGCCTTAAAATACTGGATATATATTCTTAAAAACCTTTATTATTAAAAAGTTATATAGAAATAAAAACCGCTGCTTTGCAGTTAAACGGGCATAGCTTATCAATATTAAAGATTTGATAACAGAAATATAAATGATGAAAAGAACATAATTTAGTAAAATAATTTAAAAAATGCTAAGGTAATTATATTCTGATAACAGATTATATACTTTATAACTGTCTGGTTTTTAGCTGTTTTTGTTACAGGTGCTTAGTTGATTATTCAGTAAGCGATGCTGAATTTTGTTAATGCATAGATCTGACTGGTTAGCTATATAAGAGTAATTGCCTTGTTTTGCAGACCTTCTGTAAAAATAATAACCTGAATAATTGCCAGGCTTTTGTAGCGGGCATTATTTTTTGAAAATATGGGTGAGATAATTAAGTGGTCAGCATATACTCTATTACAAATCAAAAAGGTGGCGTTGGTAAAACCACGACGTGTGTGAATTTAGCTGCATCACTAGCAGCAACAAAGCGTAAGGTGCTTCTGATCGATCTGGATCCTCAGGGCAACGCAACCATGGGTAGCGGTGTAAATAAATATGAATTAACTTATTCATCTTACCACTTGCTTACTCAAAAAGTTGCTATTACTGATACAGTAATTAAGCAAACCAGTGCAGGTTATGATTTGATACCTGCTAACGCAGACCTGACGGCAGCAGAAGTGGAGTTAATGAAAAAGCCTTCCAGAGAGATAAAACTCAGGCAGGCGCTTAAAAAAATTGAAGAGCAGTATGATTTTATTTTTATTGACTGTCCTCCTTCTCTTAATATGCTAACACTCAATTCGCTGGTTGCTTCCAAAGGTGTAATCATTCCTATGCAGTGTGAATATTATGCACTCGAAGGACTAAGCGCATTGATCAGTACAATTTCTGGTTTAAACCAGACGCTCAATCCAGACTTGCATATTCAGGGTATTTTGCGAACCATGTACGATGGGCGTACAGCACTTACCACTGAAGTTTCAAAACAGCTTATTAATCATTTTGGTAATAAAGTTTATCGTACCGTTATTCCAAGAAATATTAAGTTGGCAGAAGCACCAAGTCATGGAGTTCCTGCTCTTCATTATGCAAAAAAATCACGTGGTGCTGTAGCTTATATTGCTTTAGCCGGAGAGATTATCCGTCGACAGGAAAAAAATCGCAAAATACCCAAAAGAAAACAATTGAAATCAGGTATTGTCAAAAAGAGCAACAAACAACCCTTATCGAGAACATCAACAACACTGGAGACAGAACACTGATGTCCAGAAAAAAACCATCATTAGGACGTGGATTGGATGCTTTGCTGGAAAGTGCTCAAATAACCGCTGAAATTGAGCAGATAGAACAACATGCAAATTCAGGTAACAGCTCTGTTTCTGCTGATATTGTTCGTTTACAGAACAAAGAATTCAGAGAGTTACCGGTTGAGTTTATCGTCCGCAGCAAATATCAACCCAGACGGGATATTTGCCAGAACGCTTTGGAAGAGCTGGCAAACTCGATTAAAAAGCATGGAGTGATGCAACCGATCGTGGTAAGACCCGTTGCAGATAAAAAGTTTGAGTTAATTGCCGGTGAACGCCGTTGGCGTGCATGCCAACTTGCAAATATTCCCTGCATTCCTGTTATCGTTAAAGAAGTATCTGATTCCGCTGCTATAGCAATGGCATTAATTGAAAATATTCAGCGGGAAAATCTTAATCCTATGGAAGAAGCAGATGCATTGTTAAGGTTAAAAAATGAGTTTAATCTGACTCAGCAAGAAGTAGCTGATGCTGTTGGAAAATCTCGTGTAACTATTACTAACCTGTTACGTTTACATAATCTTACCACCAGTGTTAAAACATTCCTGGAACATAATGATTTAGAAATGGGGCATGCCCGTGCTTTGCTCAGTCTGTCTGAACAGCAACAGACAGATGCTGCCAACCTGGTGGTTTCAAAAGGTCTTTCTGTACGCCAAACGGAAGCGCTGGTTCGTAAAATACAGGAGCAAAAACAACAACCAAAAAACATTGCAGCATTTAACCGAGACCCTGATGTACGTAAACTTGAAGAAGACTTATCTTCTCAAATAGGTGCTAAAGTTGAGATTAAACAAATGAGTAAGAGTAAAGGTAAATTAATAATCAATTATCAAACACTCGATGAGCTGGATGGAATTTTGCAGCATATTAAATAGTTTATCCGGTGTGCAGTAAAATCTTATCCCTCAGGACCTGTTTCTTAGTCGCACTTTTTAGGTTCTGGCTTTTACTTTGAAAGGTTTGTTTTCTGCCAAACAGACCAGCTTTTCAAGGGTACAACCGTGCACTGAGTCTGTCGAAGCCCGATTACTTCTCTTCCAGGCTTCGGCTCCGCTCAGCTAATCTCAGGGTTTCGACAAGCTATGCCTGCTGACAGAGCTGTATGAAAGGCGGTCTCAGGGGAGGGGTAATGCATTAAGAGTAAAAATTTTTAAAAGAATAAATCTGGTATTTTTAAATTGAATGAGAGCTGGCGGCGGATTATTTTTTTAGAAAAAATCCTTTTGATTTAAGTGGTTGCCACTATCAACATGAGTTGGTTCTACCTAGATTACTAATTGTTAATGTAATTTAGATATTAATGGAGCGAAGATTATACCTTTTTGTGTTTCTTTCATTATTTAATTGCTGTATAATGATTTTATTGTAGGAAAATTTTCTTATAAGCGAAGTTTATGTGTTTGCATCTGCAGTATTTTAGTTAAAAGTTATTAAAATCAGATAATTAATCTAATTACTTATACTCGTTTTAGCTATAAAATTTATCTGTCAATATGTAAATTCCGAAACAGGTATTGTAACTACTCATTAGTCAGGAGGTTCAGAGTATGAATATACAAACAGCAGGATCCTATTTATCAGATGAT
>JAPORK010000505.1 GCA_026710285.1 Endozoicomonadaceae bacterium
TGAACTTAGATATTTTTCCATTTTTATTTACCTTTTTTATATTTATATTTATTGTTTTAATAAGGTATTTTACCGGTTCAGATAATAATTATTTTATAGTCAATAGAAAATTAATTTATTTACACAATACAAAAAAATGGTATATAAAAATTAAAGAACCTTATTAACCAATAAGGTGTCTTTATATCGTTAAAGTAGTTTATCCAAAGCTACTAAAATATATAATCAAAATTGTAGCACTTAATAACCCAATACTCCAAAAAATTTTGAATAAAACTACGGGTAAAGGATTTACTTATATAAGATAGTAATATTCTGTATTGATTTGTTATCTATTAATAAATTAAATGCATTAACTATCTGGTTGGACACGAGCCTGGCTTAATAGTTCAATCCTGATATCATTTAATGATAAGGTAACTGTTGTCGTTTAAATATATAAAAAATAATTATTTTAATTAGGTAGTTTTTATAAAGATCACTAATATAAAAAGCCGATAGTTCAGGAACATAAGCAATCAAAACGCTAACAAAAAGTTAATAATAGTATTTATCAGGTACGCCGTAAAATCCTGCTTTTCAGTTATCTTTTATCCATAAATCTGTCAATAAAAACTAATGTTGTTCAGGGAAACAGACAAACCTGTACAGGTAAACCGATCTCTTTATACATCACGGTGATTAATCCGAGATAATATCATAAGAAGGAATTGGATTAACGCCTGTTAACGAATTTATTTTAAAAATAGATGTTATCAGGAAATTATCATTTTAGGTGGTGAATGTAAGCTGCATGATTTTTTTATAAGTTTTACTTTATCAGGTTTTTTTTATTATCCGGATAATTCTTTGTGTAAAGCACAGAAAGTATTTTCATCGTTGGAAGCGCAGCCTAAAAATTCTGTGTGAACATTATTTATAAAGGGAATGCAATTTTCTCTTCTAAGCCACTTGTTGTTTGTTGAATCATGATGTCATTGCACTAATATAATATCATTAAACATACACCATTTATGGTTATCTCCTGAACAGAAAAATTTAACTGACTCAAAGTTTTTACTGAAGGTAAAATAATTTATAAATTAAATGTTTGATGATCACTATTTATCTTCTTAATATATTTAACCATTGTCTTACTTCCTTTTTTTCCTATTTTTATTTTTAGTCTACTGGATAAAATTGTGTATATAGTATTATCAAAAGGTTGTTCATGGGTAAGACTCTCAGCAGTTATTTGAAATTTTACTGAAATCATATCTTTGGTAAAATAAACTTTATTATCACGAATTTTTGTATATGTACAGTCACAATTACCTGTAAATAAACATACAAAATAATAAAAGGCTAAAACTATTTTATTCATTATAATACAAGCATCTTTCTTATATTTAGTTAGCAGAATGTTTTACTGATGGGTATTTTAAATTTATTTATATTTTTCCATTTCATGTTACTGTAAAATCCTGCACTCGTTTTTTCATAAATCATGATTAAAGGGTTGTAGGTAAATACAATGCAATGATAATTTTTTAGGTGGATTATCCATATTCAAGACTACACAGCTTTTTTGTAAGTTTTATTTTATAAGGACTGGTTCTGCTCAATGACCAGGTGACTCCATGCGTAAAGCACCAGGAAGCTTTTCCATTGTCTGAGGTACAATCTACAGACTCTGAATTATTATTATAGCTAAAAAAGTGCATGCAATTTTTCCCGCCAAACCACCAGTTATTTGTTGAATAATGATGTCCCTGCGCTAATATAATATTACTGAATTTCACGCCATTTATGGTCAGAGTACCCTGAATAGCAAAATTTAATGTACCGGGGTTTTTAGCAAAGGTAAAATTATTTTTAAAGATGCTGTGATTATTATTTACTTTCCGAATGCATTTAACAACTTTCTTACTTCCTTTTCTTCCTGCTTTGATTTTCAGTCCATTAGGTGAAATGGTATATGTAGTCTTATCAAAAGGTTGTTTTTGCGTAATACACGCAGAAGTTATTTGAAAATTTACTGAAGTCGTATCTCCGGTAAAATAAATTTTATTATCACGAATTTTTGTATGTGTATAGGCGCAATTACCGGTAAAAAAACATACAAAACAACAAAAGACCAAAAATATTTTGTTCATTAGAATGTAAATCTCTATTTTTATTTTGAGCAACCAGTGAATTTTACTGATGTATTTTAAATTTATTTCTTGTTTTTGCCATGACTCATTTAAAATTCCTCAAGGGAGTTTTGGCTTCTCAGGAAATATTTTTATTGAAAGGGTATTTTATTAATATTAAAGAATTGAACGACAACAGTATTAATGTTCTGAAACCTAATAAATTGTAGTATACAATCAAAGAATTTTCCAAAAAATTTAAATTAAAGTTCCTGACTGACTTTTTGACTAAAAGCCAGTCAAATTAATAAAAACATCAATCGCCTTTTAATTTGATTAGTTTTAGATAAATTACCATTAATAACTGTTTTCAATATCTTTAAAGGATTATAAACAAATTCTAAATCTTCTTTGTATTCATTATTAGTTTCTACCTTTACACACCTTAATTATCACAACATCAGCTCCTGTTACAAGAGCTCTTTTAGCAACCCTTCCAACAGCAATTCCAGGGTTGCCTGTCTGTGATATTAGTCGTGATATTAAAAGTGTTATTAGTTACTATATAAATTACCGGAATTATATAAGCAACCATATCTTCTAAATTTTGTTCATATAAATGTCGGTTATCGGGGGGGAGCTGAAATGTGATTACATCAGGATAATGGGTGCAATTGATATTATTAAACTCACAACGATCATCGTTCTGTTTTGTTGGTTATGAATATTGTTTATGACACGTATGTTTTGAGAGTTTAACATGATTGGGGCTTGTCATAGCATAGTTTGAAGTGTATCCACGCGTAAAACACCAATGAGTTCCATCAGTGGCGGTACAGTCTGTAGCATCTACAGTATGAGGTTCATAGCTGACACAATTTTTTCCTGTGAACCACCAGTTATTTGATAAACAAGTATGCCCTTGTGCTAATATAATATCGTTAAACTGTTTACCATTGATTATTAAAGTTCCCTGAACAGCAAAGTTTAACTTATGAGGTGTGTATTCAAAAGTGGAATTATAGTTAAATAACCCACCAGAGATATTTGCACCCAGAACATCAATAACGATCTGATGGCTTCCTTTTCTCCCTGCTCTTATTTTTAGTCCGTGGTGTGAAATTGAGTGTACGGTACTCTCAAAAGGTTGTCCCTTTGTAATGAACCCGTTAGTTATTTGAAAACTTACTGAAGTCGTATCTCCGGTAAAATAAACTTTATTATCACGCATTTTAGTATACTTGTTATCATGAATTGTGATATGTGCATAAGTATAATTACTGGTAAAAAATAATATAATACAAAATATGAGTAAAATTATTCTATGCATTTTTGTATATTTCCTTGATTTTTACTGGTTAGAAGTAATTTTTATTGAAACGCTTTAAATTTATTTCTTCTTTCTGTCTGGTCTCTTTAAAGTATTAAATTGAATTTAGTTTCTCAGAAAGTGTTTTTATTGAGAGGAGTATGTTTTATCCTTATTAAAGGATTAGATGAAAATAAAATTTAGTATATGCGATAAAACAGAGCGTAGTACATGATAAAAAATTCACTAGAAAATTTATAGTAAAGTGCTGAACTGACTTTTTTGATCAAAAATCTATTGTTGTAAAAGCATCAATATAGAAAAATAAAAAAACAAATGATACACTTCATTCTGAAACACCAATACAATTTCTCAATGATCTTAGAAAAAGGCTAACAATAATTTTTTAGATTGGCTATGAATTTGAAAAACAGTATTTTGCAAAGCTCATTAAGCCTACGGGTAGTGGATAATATGGCAGAAGCTATTATGCTCAATAAGCAGTCAGTAATCATAAAGGGAATTGAATATTTTCTGGATTATCTGCTATAAACAGTTGCATGAATTTTCGTACTAAAACTACTTCTCGAGTGACCCTCTGTATTTTCTTCTTGTTTTTTTTGCAGCAGCTCCATGTTGGTGTACTCTCACAATAC
>JAPORK010000231.1 GCA_026710285.1 Endozoicomonadaceae bacterium
CAGAAATCTGATGAAATTGTAGATGTCACTGGATGGTCTGCAAAAGGAATAGCATATAATGTAGGTGCAAGAGAAAAAAGTCTCCTCGTTTGCCCGGCAGATTGTGATTTCAGTTTTTGTCATAAAAATCATAAATACCTGTTTAAAGAGACAATGAAGCAAACTAAAGACCCATCGAAAGATAAATATCCGGATCAGTATTGGGCTGAAATTATGGCATTCCACATAGGTATATTAATGGGGATTGACGTTCCTCCCGCTTTTGTTGCTATCAACTCTAAAACTGGAAATCCTGGTGCTTTAATTGAGTGGTTTACGAATGATAATGAGCTTTCTGTATCTGGTGGGGATTACATGAAATCACGTATTACTGACTTTGATGAAAAAAGAGGAGCGCAACATAATCTTTTAACTATTTTAGCTATATCAAAAACCTGGAGTGATAAAGGAATACTATCACATGACTGGCAGGAATACTGGGGATTATGCTTGTGTTTTGATGCTTTGATTGGAAATACTGACAGACATCAGGAAAACTGGCAGGCTATTTGGAAAGGGTCTGAATCTGTCAGATTTTCTCCACTCTTTGATAATGGGACAAGTCTTGGGCACGAAATTTTTCCTAATAAGTTTGATCAAATCAGAAACAAACCGTGGAGAGAGGGTTATCTTAGACGTGGCAAACACCATATGAAATGGAGTTTGAATAGTGAACAAAGGCTAAATTTTATTGATGGGGTAATAAAGTACTGTGAAAAATTTTCAAACATTACTCAACTTCTTCTTGAAAGGTTAAGCTGGGATGAGTCACTACTGTGGGAGCAGCTTAAATATCTGACCAGATTCAAGATAAAATCATCCCTTACGATAAAAAGAGCAGAGTTTGTGTTTAAACTTACTTGTGCTCGTAAATTATTACTGACTGAGCGCCTGGAAAAATTATCTAAACAGCAAAAGAGTATGATGAAATGAAGTACATCAAAAATATTGTTATGCCAGACCGGCTGTTACTGTGCTGGCAGTCACTAAAAAATATTAAGCGTTCACGTTTTATCGTTGGAGAACTTGTGAAAGAAAGTGATAGCTATAAGCTAAACTATTTCACAGAAAATGAAGACTTTAAAAAAGCTACTGATCTGGGTTTTATCGGATATCCTGCTTTTCCTTATAAAGGTTCAGAAAAAACCAGATGTTTTGATAATAATGTAATCGGTACTTTCCAGCGCAGGCTTCCTCCATCCAGGCGTCGGGATTATTCACTTTACTTAGAGTTAAGAGGTTTGAAGCCTGAGAGTTGCCCTGATGATTTTTGCTTATTGGGATATACCGGCGCCAAAATAGAAAACGATGGATTTGAATTAATACACCCTTTTGAAAATGTCGGACATGCTTTCCAGTTTATTCTTGAAATAGCAGGATTTAATCGTGCATCAGAAGTGGCAGAAAAAGACCTTAAGCTTGAAAGTGAAGTAGAATTTTCTTTTGAGCCTGATAATGAAAATGACCCAGGTGCTGTGGTAATAATGCAAGATGGTAAAAAGCTGGGTTATGTTGACCATGGGAGAGTCAGTATCTTTCATTGTTATATAAAAGCTGGCAGAACAGTTAAAGGTGAAATCATACGTAAAAATGGTACTCCGGATCGACCACAGATTTATGTTTATGTTAGTGTTAGTCACTGAATCAGGCGTGGTGATTTAAACCACACATGACAAACATTTAATGACAAACACCCGATTGTTCAGTACAATCTGAGTAGCGTATTACATCATGCTGAAATACGCTGAATTGATCCGCCCAGCATAGCAATATTTTCCTCAATACAGGCATAACCCCGGTCCATATGGTGAATATGATCAATCTCAGTTGTGCCTTTGGCCACCAGACCCGCAATGACAAGACTGGCAGAAGCACGCAGATCGGTTGCTCTTACCGGAGCAGCATTGAGGCTTTCAACGCCATGAATAATCGCTGTGTTTCCTTCTAGGTGGATATCAGCACCCATTCGCTGCATCTCCTGGCAATGCATAAAACGATTTTCAAAAATTGTCTCTTTGATTCGGCTGGTTCCTTTGGCTACCGCATTAAGTGCGCAAAACTGAGCCTGTACATCAGTGGCGATTGCCGGGTAAGGCGCAGTTTCTATATTGATGGCCTGAGGACGTTTTCCCTGCATATCAAGCTCAACCCAGTTATCACCGCAGCGAATAACGGCACCTGCTTCTTTTAATTTCAATAGTACTGCTTCAAGGTATTCAGGCTGAACATCTTTAACCTTAACTTTTCCTCTGGTAGCCGCAGCTGCAATCAGATAAGTACTGGCTTCAATACGATCTGGCATAACCGTATAATGGGTATTATGCAAGCGTGGAACACCTGTAATGGTAATAGTACTGGTTCCGTGCCCTTTAATTTTTGCACCCATTTTTATCAGACAGTTAGCAAGGTCATAGATTTCCGGTTCTCTGGCTGCGTTTTCGATAATGGTTGTCCCTTCTGCCAGCGTGGCTGCCATCATCAGGTTTTCAGTGCCTGTCACGGTAATGGAATCCATAAAGATATGTGCGCCGTGTAGTTTTTTTGCCTGTGCGCGGATATAACCATTTTCAATGGTAATGTTAGCCCCCATAGCTTCAAGTCCGCGAATATGCAGATCAACCGGACGATTACCTATTGCACATCCTCCGGGCAGCGCAACTTCTGCTTCACCATAATGGCTAAGCAGTGGTCCGAGCACCAGGATAGAAGCACGCATGGTTTTTACTAAATGGTAAGGTGCTGACAGATGCAAAATGGTATTTGCACACACCTCAAGATTCATTTTATCGTCAATTAATAATCTGATACCCATTGAACCAAACAGTTCAATCATGGTTGTAATATCTTTCAAATGTGGCAGATTACAAATTTTTACTGAGTCACTGCACAGGAGTGAAGCAGCTAAAATAGGCAAAGCGGCATTTTTAGCGCCGCAGATTCGTAATTCACCTTGTAACGTGTTTCCACCGGTGATGAGCAATTTGTCCATAAAATGTGCAATAAAAACTTAATTTAACGATGATTTCGCTGTTCCCATTCCTGTGGTGTAAAGGTTTGCATTGACAAAGCGTGTATTGATCCGCTGGTAATAAAAGGCGTCAGATGTGCATAAACAGCCTGTTGCCTCTTAACCGCTGGCATTGAATCAAATATTTCAGAAACTATGGTTATTTGCAAATCGCAATCTGCCCCGTTAATTTCAATAAGTGCGTTGGGGATTTTATCAGCCAGGAAAGCTTTTATTTCATGTGGTTCCATACACTATTTACACCATTTAGCAGCAAAATATCTTAATGTACCTGAAAACAAAAAAAACTGCCAGTTTAAAATAAAAATATAATTTGCTTTGATAACAAATAATTGCAGATTTGCGCCAGCATATGCACCGGAAGGGGCTGCTTTTGCGGTGATTATCCGTTGATTAAACTGCCTTTGGTAGCAGCGGAATGACACCACAGAGGAAATAGAGAAATTTTATTTTTAAAGCCTGATACTCACGCAGACAGCAAATCATCCATTTTGGTTACCATCACTGTCAGGTTATCCCCGGAGCCTGCTACATAGGCAGCATTAACAACAGCTGTTGCCGCCTTCTCCGGCGTAGCATCAGGTTGCTGCAAACAGTCATGAACCAGTGCACCTACTTGCCTGGAACTGCATATCTCATAGGATCCGTCGCATGCCTGTACCAGTACTTTTCCTTTAAAATCACTGACAGGATAAGCTGTAATGGTAGGGGTTGGGGTATTACCTACACCTGACTGCTTATAATGACCAAAACTCCTTCCAACAAAAGTACCTGCAACGGTGGCTCCAACAAGAGGAAGTTTGCGTTTTTGTGCATGAAGTCCGTGGCGGGTAAAATGTGATTGGTCATGTACAATCTCATCTCCAAATTACTTGAGAGCCGGCTTGGCATCTTTACTCAACTGGGTTGTCTCGCCCTCACTGGATACCCTGGTCCGAATGCCAACTAAATTGGCAATGAAGATGTACTCTCATTAATACCGCATCAGTGTCTCCGTTGAA
>JAPORK010000350.1 GCA_026710285.1 Endozoicomonadaceae bacterium
CTAAATTGTTTTTCAACTCAAACATTAATAAAAAAGCATTTACCTGAATTATTAATTTTACAAAAAATAGAGTAGACTATGTTTATTAGAGTGTGATAGCTTTGACATAATGTAAATTTTCCAATCAGCGATAGGCGCTGCATCAAATCATAATTCAATAAAACGTCCTTTTTAGTATAAATATACACAATTACAATAAAGATGGATTTTTTCCATTGCAAGAACCTGAATTCTATTTATAGCGATCAACAACCAGTGAGGTGTTATATAATGAAATTTATTGTTTCCCTATTTTTTTTAATCTTAATGATAACCAATATTTATGCTGACACAATGTCGTTCGTAACCAATTATACAGACAATCCCATAGAAATATTTTGGACAGCAGCCGGATGCCTGCATGTCAATAAGCGTATAGCAAAGCATTATCAAACAGAAGTGTGTAAGTATACAAAACTTCAGCCCCACTCCTCTGGATCCTATAAATTCAAATCTTATTACAGTGATTTGGAGATAAAAGTTGTACCACATTGTATAAAAAAACAACATAGTAAACATCATTTAAACTATTCTATTTATTGCCCTTCAGCTGAAGGGGAGTGGCAGCTAATTACAAATTTTTTAGATCATTTCGTATGTAGATTGAAAGGTCATGGCAGAAACTACGTTAAGCATGTGGTTATCCATGATCTCAGTTCATTTAAAGGTTATAGACGCCAATGTTACCATAATTAATCATATAAAAAGTTTACTTTATAAATGAGTTTAATAACGTATTTTTATTAACTAATGTTATGCAGTAATTCTTTTTTATGGGGTGTGTAATACAATTTCATAAATAAACAACTACCTGACTTATATAGTGACTATCTTGTTAGTTCATTTAATCAAACTACAGCGACAGGACCATCATCGCAGTTCTCGGATGGTTCTGCCAGCTATGATAAAATCAGCCGGTTTCTTGCTGAAAGAAAATATATTTTGAAAGATTTGAAAGTCAGCTTTCAGGGTGGAGATCTAAGGTTATTTTTTTAATTTTTATTGACGCTTCCTCAATATGTTTTTTATATCAACACTTCGAACAGTTTTTGTAAGTCGTTGCTTTCAATAGGATTTATTTTTTACGTTGTTGTAAAAAATATCTTTAAAAATCAATAGTTTACAGTTTAATCTGTAGTGGGTTTTTAAAAGCTGTCCGAGGTATATAAAAATTGCTTTATTTTCTTTTGTTGATTGTCACCCATGTTTTTCATTATTAAATATTTGGGGTGTCCGATTGACTTTGTGCACTCAATTATGGTATTTAAGTGTCTGGATTATAAAATATCCAATTAACAATACTTCGGACTTTTTTTTGAATATTGATTTTAAAAGTATTTATTCTTTGTTCTGATGCAAAAAGTATCTCTGAAGATCAATATTTACAATTTTACTCATAGTAAATTTTAAAAAAATTTCCGAAATATTAAATTAATTGAATTGCAAGAAATTCTAAATTTACATCCGAAAATTTGTTGAAAAGAATCATGAAGGTGCAGATCAGTTAAATGAAATCACTAACGACAACCCTGACTTTGGACGCTTTACAAGGAAGTGACATATGTTTTTTAATATAAGTTTAATGATTAAAGTAATTTTATTCTTTTGTACCTGGCTTACTTTTTCTGTTAACGCTTTAGTAAGTACAGACTTGCCTGATGTTACGCATACTTATTTATATAAGACAGTGCATGTTGATACAGAAGGTGGTGATTTTATTGCAGGAGGAAATGGTATTTATATTAATAACCTGATTTTAGCACAGACAAAAAAATTATCTGATAAAGAAAAAATTGCTTTAATTACTCCGGCATATACTCCGGATGGTAAAGCATTTGATCTGGCAGGGTATAAGCCATTTTCATTTATTGCCAACATTTATGACAGAAATGGTTTAAAGAAAAAAGTTCGTGTTAATTGCTGGCTAAAATCAACATCAGAAAATGTACATTTTTATGCAATAGAGCCCGATGAAAATCATAAAGATTTTTTTACAACAGCTGTAACTGAACAAGGCACTATTAAAGCAATCAGAACTATACCAGACAGAATGCAATTTGAGCAAAATACTCTCAAAACAAAGATTAAAACTTGTATAGAAAAAATCAAATCACTTTCAGAGGAAATAAGTGGTGAAGATATAACATCAGCAAAATTACCCGAGTTAATTTATAATTGCCAGCAAATGAAATCAGAACTATATGATGCTGAAAAACGACAAAAAGAAATATTCGGGGGTTACAATACAGAAGAATGTTCATTGTTTTCCAGAAATGCGCACTTTCATGAATTATCAGCGGCATTAATTGATTATCTTCAGGCTCAGGGTATCACAATTTCTGTAGTGCATACACACGACTATGGAAATACAATGCAGTATGTTAAAAGTAAAAATATGGCGACTGTTAATACATTTCATAGTGAGCCGGGACGAGGATTTCTGCCTTGGTACCTGCACAAAAAATGGGGAAAACGTGTAGCACAACGAGGTATTGGGATGGCTTCTCATCATATATTATACACTGTATCACCAGAATATGAGGAATGGTTGATAAATGGACGCAGTCCTAATGCCAAATATAGTATCTCCATGTATCATGATGGAAGGGTAACATACGTTACCAGTTCCAGATAAAGATTTGCATGGCTTCCATGCTATAGTGCCATTCTTAGAAGGGTACTGTTCAGAGAATGATTTTCTACAAATGTCTGTCAGACAAAAGAAAGAATTAGCCAGGCAGATTTTGTCAGATAAAATTAAAGTTTTTAATAAAGAGTATCATTTTGACCCTTCTAAGAAAACACTGTTATTTTTGGGAAGAATTTTAAAATCAAAAGGTTCAGAATTTTTAAAAGATATCATAGAGCTTGCAGAGGCATTAGACTGTAATGTTTTAATTTGTGGATATTTAACGCAATATGATTATGAGTTTTCAGAACAATTGGTAGAAAAACTAAAGACACAGTATCCGTGGGTGCCTTTTTTTATTGGCAGAGACGAACAGTCTTTTTTAGGGAGTTTACACAGAGCCGCAGCAGACATTCATGTATGTATGTCTTTTAATGAGTCATTTGGATTAGCTTATAGCGAAGCTTTATGCTACGGCAGCCACTGTGTAATTTCAGATGTCGGAGGGAGTAGATCAGCTGTGTTAAATAACCCGGAGTGTGCCACAATGGTACCATTATATTGGGGGGACGATATTAAATATCTGCGATTGCAAGAAAAAATATTTAATTTAAAAAATAAATTGTTGGAATGTGGGCAGAATCAGGATGAATTAAAAAATAACTTGCGTGTACTTAAAGATGAACTGAATAACTATTGCATCAAGAAAGCATCCTTAACAAACTTATTCAAAAAATACTTTTTTTATAAGAATAAAATAGATGCTTTTGAAACGGTTAACTATGAAAAAACCAGAGAAGCTCTGAAATTTTATCTGTTTCAAGCATATGAGAAGCTGTGTGATGGCTCAATTTGTGCTGAAAGAATATATTACGAAGCCATGAATGGGTTTTCAAAAGAGCAGTGGTTATCTGGAATAGAAAATGTTTACGATAAAGCTAAAGAGATATTAAAAGCACAAGAGCAATCTACACTCGTTTTACAAGATGCAGAACAGGATGATGCTGCAGGATTAATGCAGTTTTGTGCCTAAAAACATAAAATATTTAGCTATAAGCTTTATTGTTGAGAAAAAGACCAATAAATACAAAATAAAGTACATCTGTGTTTTGTAACAACAGATGTGCTTTTTTTCGGTAAAATTAACAAAATACCACCCAAAATATCATCCTGGCAGAAAAGTTAACATTTACACATTCAGTTTAAAGTCTGTTCACTAACCTTTGTTCCACCAGGTGTACTTGTTAATATGTAAAGGTTTGACTTATGAAAGCCTTTGTTTTTTAAGCAGCAGGCTATAAAAAAATTTGAAGACGACTTGTGTTGATAAGCTTTAGTGCGGTTGATTAACTCTTCAATTCTGTCATCC
>JAPORK010000236.1 GCA_026710285.1 Endozoicomonadaceae bacterium
ATTTTAAAAGGATTTTATTTTTATCGTATTCAAAAAAATATCCTTATGAATCAATGGCTTACAGTTTTATCCATAGTAGATTCTTAAAAACTGTCCGAAGTATTGATATAATAATCATTTGATTTAAGGTAATGCTCGTGGTAAAAATAACTGCTATTATCTGTTTGCCGCAAATTAAATTTCAAGCTAATTTGTACATTTAAACAGTTGGAGCTGATCACTTGATGGATGAAACTATCTGGATTGATGGTACTAAAACAACAACATGCTTAACAAATGATCGCGGGCTGGCCTATGGAGATGGTGTCTTTGAGACCATTCGGGTTGTAAAGGGTCGTTTAACCCTGGTTGCTCTACACATGATACGCCTGAAAAATGGTTGTAAGCGCTTGTCCATACCAGCAGACTGGTCTTCTGTAACAGAGCAGTTGAATAAATTTATCCAATCAAATTATTATGGCAAAGATGGCGTTGTAAAAATTATCATTACCCGGGTCAGCCAAAGAAGAGGATATAGTCCTCATGGTGGAACCAGTCGCTGTATTTTGCAGTGGTTTTCTACACCGACTTATCCTGAAAAAAATTACACAACAGGTGTTTCTTTATATTCCTGTGCATTGCAATTAGGATGGCAACCACAACTAGCGGGTATTAAGCACTTAAACAGGTTGGAACAGGTGCTGGCCAGGCAGGAATGGCAAAGTGAAAATTATGCTGAAGGTTTGCTGACAGACTATCAAGGTAATATCATTGAATGTACGATGAGCAATATTTTTCTGTTGTATGGTGATAAACTTATAACACCAGATCTTTCACATTGTGGTGTAGCCGGAGTAATGCGTCAATGGATACTCAGTTTATCCGGTCTGCCCGTTGCAGTTGAAATTGGTCATCTGCCATTAAACAGTCTGGAAAAAGCAACGGAATTATTTATATGTAATAGTATCTTTGGAATATGGCCAGTAGTTGCCTGCCAAAATTATCGATGGCAGGCAGGCAACCTGACCCGTTACTTACAGGAAAAAGCAGAGTCTGTGTTTCATGATGAAGCAATGGATTAAGTATGTAATTTCAATGCTCGTATGTCTGGGTATTGCATTGGCAATTTTTTGTGGGATAATTATTTACCAAATGCATACTCCTATTGTTATGCAGCAAAGTACCATAGAAATACCCAAAGGGGCTTCGCTTGGTAATATCAATGTTGTTCTGTCTGCACAACAAGTAATTACTCATCCAGCAGTTTTATGGAAAATATATGCCTGCGTTACCAGACAATCAACATTATCAATACGTGCAGGGGAATACCTGATACCTAAAGGCAGTACAGCTGCTGATATGTTAAAAATATTTACCTCTGGAAAAGTTTTTCAACATAAAGTGGTTCTGCCTCCTGGCATCACAGTCAATAAAGCACTGAGTATTCTTGCCTACTCGCCAAAATTAAAGAATGACTTAAAAGGTGTTTCAGTCGCAACACTTGCAAAGCATCTGGGTATTAAGCATGTTTGGTCAGAAGGTTTATTTTATGCAGATACCTATTTTTATACTGCACATAGCAATGCTTCAACTATTATGCTGCGGGCTTATCAACAATTAAAAAGAAAATTAAACCATCTGTGGCAAAACAAAGCGGAACATTTACCTTATAAAACACCTTATGAAGCGTTAATTGTTGCTTCTTTAATTGCAAAAGAAACCGGTATTGCTGAAGAGCGAAGAAAAATTTCTGGTATTTTTGTGAGACGTTTGCAGCAGGGGATGCGTTTACAAAGTGATCCCACGGTTATTTACGGAGCAGGTTGTCATTTTAAGGGAAAGTTAACTTACCATGACCTGCGCAGAAAAACTGTATATAATACTTACCTGATTAATGGTCTGCCGCCTACTCCTATTGCACTGGTTACAGAAGCAGATATTGATGCTGCTCTGCATCCGCTTGAAGGAAAAGTACTTTATTTTGTGGCAAAAGGGGACGGTACACATGTTTTTAGTGAGACACTGCAAGATCAGCAACAGGCAATTAATAAGTATCAGAAACAACGCCGGGCTGATTATCACAGTACGCCACTGAATAACAATAACTATCATGCAGTTGAAAAAGAGGTAAGTAATGCAAAACAGAGGTGATAAAAAGGGAGGCGGATATTTTATCACCGTTGAGGGATCTGAGGGTTCAGGAAAAACAACCTGTATTCAGTTTATTCAGCAATGGTTAGTGGATAAAAAAATTGATTTTATTACTACCCGTGAGCCGGGTGGAACTGGTTTGGGTGAACAGTTAAGAGATATATTGCTTGATCCTAATCATAAGGAAAAAATTGATGAAATGGCTGAATTGTTAATTATTTTTGCCTCCAGAAGACATCACTTATCTCCCGTTATTAAACCAGCACTGCAACAAAATAAAGTGGTAGTTTGTGATCGTTTTACTGACAGTACCTGGGCTTATCAGGGTGGAGGAAGACAAATGAATCCTGTATGGATTGGTCAGCTGGAACAGATGGTACAAAACCACTTAAGACCAGATCTGACTATCTTTCTTGATGTACCGGTAACATTAGGATTGCAACGTGCAAAAAAGCGCAGTACACCTGACCGTTTTGAACAGGAAGATATCGTTTTTTTTCAGCGGATCAGAGAGGCTTATCTGAAAAGAGCCGAAGAATTTAAACAGCAATATAAGGTGATTGATGCCAGTCAGTCAGTTGAGCAAATTCATCATGCAGTCATTGCGTTGCTGTCTGGTAAGTTAAATCAGGAATAATTGGATGGCAACAGCACACTTGTATCCCTGGCAACACGACTTGTGGACATCTGTGACTAACAGGGTGACAAATCAGCGTCTGCCTCATGCACTCTTACTAACCGGACCGGCTGAGACAGGTAGACAGACGTTTGCCTCATTACTGAGCAATTATATGGTTTGTCGCCACAAAACAGAAAATATGCCCTGTGGTAGCTGTAAAGATTGTCTGCTCTTTCAAGCGGATACACATCCTGATTTAGTTAATATTTTTCCTGAAGCAGCATTTAAACAAATTCGTATCGATCAGGTGCGTGATATGGCAACGTTTCTTGGTTGTCACTCTAATCAGGGAGGATATAGAGTTATTACAATCTCTCCGGCTGAAAATATGAATATTAATGCCGCCAATGCCCTGCTTAAAACACTGGAAGAACCGGGTAAAGATATTTTGATTATGCTCATTGCCCAACGACCGGAAAGATTACTTGCTACGATTCGCAGTCGCTGTCAGCAGCTTAGATTTCCTCTACCCAATAAGGATATTGCTACTACATGGTTAAAAGAACAACTACCAGAATACACAGATATTGCATCGGTATTAGAAATGGCGCAAGGACGACCTTTAGCTGCGCTGCGTTATGTGCATGAAAATTTTAAAGAAAAATGCGTTTTATTAATCAGTGGGCTCAAAGCCATTCTCAGTGCAGAACAACCTCTGACTGAAATATCACTTTCATGGAAAGAACTGGACAGTCTGTTTATTTTTGAATGGATGTTATTTGCTGTAACGACAATAGTCAGATATAAAATGACCCACCAGGTTAGTGTGTTGCCTGCCTGGTTGCAGGATGACGCTTTCCTTACGTTGATTAATCACGCTTCTGCTACAACGTTGATGGAATATTATTGTTGGTTAACAGAGAGCTATGGTTTGTTGGTTCGACAAATCAATTTAAATACCCAACTGCTAAATGAAGCATTGCTAATACACTGGCAAAAAATTTTACTCAGAGTCGGTTGATCATCTTTTCACAGATGACAGCTTCTATCAGGCGCACCATAAAACCTCGTCATTTACCTGCCTTAGTCAAATTTTCAGGCTTTGACTTTTGCTCCGGAAGGTTCGTCTCCCGGCGAACATACCAACCTTTCAAACGTACAGCTGTGGGCTGAGTTTGTCGAAGTCCGATTGTTTGTTCTCTAGGCTTTAGCTTTGCTTGGTTCCTGTCTCTTAGTCACATTTTTCAGGTTCAGTCTTTTACTCTGGCATGTTTGTTTTTT
>JAPORK010000549.1 GCA_026710285.1 Endozoicomonadaceae bacterium
CAGTAACCCGGTAAATCATCCACGGCAGAATCCAGTGTCTCGCCTTGTCACCGGCCCTGATTCTTATTGTGCACATCAAATCTCTTATTTGCTGATATTGTGAATATACAACTAAGGACTTCTAACTTTATCGAAGACTTGTCTATATCCTTATGCGGAATTTTGATTTTAAAACAAAATGGTTTATTTTATACTTTAATGACAGACATTCCAGTTTGAAAGCTGAATAAATGTAACTCCCCGGGTAGTTTGTAATGATGGAAAGCAAGAGTACGATGAGTGAAGGCGTTACCTAAACAGAATTCTATACCACTCCAAAGCATAGCTTAAAAAAATCTGTCTGTAATCAGCCACTACGCAAAAAATATCAAAAGAAAAAAGATATATGTTCTCAATGCTTTTATTCGTACTTTAAGCAACCTCAGCTCGGAGATTTTTTGGGTCAACCTACTATGTTTTATGTCATTAATGATAGGAAGCTATATTGAAAAGTATTATTTTAACTAAATTGAACCACTCTCCCATCCTGTTTTTGGAAAATCCCTGACACCCTTTCCAGAGCGTTAACCTATCGCTGATTGATCTCAAAAACTCATTATTTACTTTATCTGACACGCCGTAAAACTCCGTCCTTCAGAGCGGAAATATAAGGCGGTTTTTTTAGTTTCTGTTGACATTTTTGCCTGAAACAATTAAAATCCAGTCGCTAAATAGCGCATGAAACCTATACAATTGACGTTCTTGTATGGAAAAGACAAAGACACTGAAGGTAAGAGTTAAAGACAAACACGCAAAACAGCTTAGGAAGATGGCTGGTGCGGTTAATTTTGTCTGGAACTACATAAATGAACTTTCCTCTCGCTCAATCAGAGAGCGCGGAGAATTTTTATCTGTCTACGATATACACAAATTAGCGCTAAACCCACCAGTTCAAACAGGTCAGGTATTTTGAGCGCGGAATTAGTTTTCCTCCCATACTTTTCAGATGATCTGTATATAGCTGACAATCAATCATTTTAAGATCCATGCTTTGTGCCAAATGAATAAGTGCCATTTTTGAAGCGTTGGGAATGAGGCTAAACATAGATTCACCAAAAAAGACTTGACCAATACAGGGTCCGTACAGTCCACCAACAAGCTCTTTGCCTTTCCATACTTCTAAAGAATGGGCATAGCCTGCTTCATGCAGCCTTAAATAAGCTTTCTTCATTTCGCTGGTAATCCAGGTGCCATTGGCACGTTGCTCTGCACAGAACTGTATAACCTGTTGAAAACATTGATTTTGAGTGATATGACAACTCTTTTTTTTCAACCATTTTTTCATGCTGGTGGATATATGTATATCATCAGGAAAAAGTACCATTCTGGGGTCAGGTGACCACCATAGAATAGGCTGCTCACGGTCATACCAGGGGAAAATACCCTTTTTATAGGCACATAACAGAGTGGATGTTTCAAGATTGCCGCCTGCACACAACAGACCTTCTGGCTGTTTGAGTGCCTCATATGGAGAAGGAAAAACAGGTTTATATGTATCAAGCCATTGTAGCATTTTTATATAATCAATGATTTTTTTGAAGGTCAATATTCTTTGTGTTATTATAACGATTTTCTTCTGCCAGAGAAAGCTTTTTATAGAGGTAAAAAAATGTGTTCTGTCTTTTCAATTTTTAACATCAAAAATAGTGTTCCGGCACTACGTACACAAGGTATACGTCTGTCTGCTAAACTACGTCATAGGGGACCAGACTGGTCAGGTGTTTATGAAAATGATCATACACTTATGATACATGAACGCTTAAGTATTGTGGGTGTTGAAAACGGTGCACAGCCACTTTACAGCATAGATCCTGACCATGCTGACAAACGGCATGTTCTTGCAGTCAATGGTGAAATATATAATCATCAGCAGCTTGAAGCCAGCCTGAAAACACCACATTCATTTACCACACGTTCAGACTGTGAAGTTATTCTTGCTCTTTACAAAGAAGAAGGAACTGCCTTTTTAAATAAACTGCATGGCATGTTTGCTTTTACCTTATATGATGAAGCAAAAGACCGTTATTTTATTGCACGTGACCCTATTGGTATTATCCCTTTATACATAGGGCATGATGCACATGGACAATTCTATGTCGCCTCGGAAATGAAAGCGCTGACAGATGTTTGTGACACCGTGGAAATCTTTCCTCCCGGGCACTACTTAATTAGTCATGATGACAAAGGTCAACCTTGCGGAAAAATACAACGCTACTATAAACGTGACTGGAAATCTTACACACCGCTGTTTACAACACCACAAAAACCGCCTGCTATCACCACAGAAAATGAAGCAGTCGATGCAATCAATACTTCATTAACTGATGCTGTAAAAAGCCATCTGATGACGGATGTTCCTTATGCTGTTCTGCTATCAGGAGGTCTTGATTCCTCGATTATTGCTGCCATTACTAAGCAGTTTATTGAACGACGTATTGGATGTAATGAACAGAGCAAAGCCTGGTGGCCACAGCTGCATACTTTTTCTGTTGGGTTGAAAGATGCACCGGATCTGGCAGCTGCACAGACAGTGGCTGATCATATAAATTCAGTGCATCACTGCGTTACCTATACAGAGCAGGAAGGGATAGACGTACTTTATGATGTCATCTATCATCTTGAAACCTATGATGTCACCACAATACGCGCTTCTGTCCCAATGTATCTGATGGCCCGTAAAATAAGAGCAATGGGAATTAAAATGGTACTTTCCGGCGAAGGGAGTGATGAGTTATTTGGTGGTTATCTCTACTTTCATAAAGCACCAAATGCCCGTGAATTCCATGAAGAGACTGTGCGTAAGCTAGATAAATTACATATGTATGACTGTTTGCGTGCCAATAAATCAATGATGGCATGGAGCATAGAAGCCAGAGTTCCATTTCTGGATTACAACTTTATCGACACTGCGATGCATATCGATCCGCAACTAAAAATGATCACTGAAAACAAAATGGAAAAATATTTATTAAGAAAGGCATTTGAACCTTTATTGCCTGAATCGGTGGTCTGGCGGCAAAAAGAGCAATTTTCAGATGGTGTAGGTTACTCCTGGATAGACAGACTACAGTCCTTTGCTGAAACAGAAATAAAAGATAGCGTTTTTGCTAAAGCTGCAATCCGCTTTCCCTATAATACGCCACAAACCAAAGAAGCTTATCTTTACCGGGAACTGTTTGAACAATGTTTTCCAAATTCTTCAGCCATTGCCACTGTCCCATCTGGAAAATCCGTTGCCTGCAGCACACCTGAGGCTCTGCTCTGGGATAAAACATTGCAACAGTGTATTGATCCTTCTGGGCGCGCAATGGCGAATGTGCATAAAAGTAGTTATTATTAAAAAACATAATTATTACTGTGCTGGTTTGATAGTGTGGCGAACTCATACTACTATAGAGGATTATCCTGGCAACAGGATAGTTCCGCTCTGATAATAAAATCAACTGTGTTTTTTTAAGGTCTGTTGATATTTTATGTTATGATTTTTTAACAGATTATAAATAGCGATAACAAACCACTGTACCTGATAAATAAACTTTGCACACCCTGATCTGAAATTTTAATCCTGAAATTTCATTTCGGAAATTTTTGGCACATATATGGACTACCTACCCCCCATTTACAGGCTTAAAAGGCTTTGATTATGTAGCATGTAAAATAAACTTTCAATTTGGTGTAATATGTCATGTCTTTTCAGGATTATCAGCAACAGCGAATCTTTATTTGGATTATACCTCTATTTTATACATTACTGTTTTTTTACGAGCAATGTTTTTTGTTTGTATCTGCGACTTCAGTTGTTAAACATAAAAATCAATATAGTTTGCGTGCAAATCCACATTTGTTATCAAAAAAAAATCATTTGCCTTCTCTTATTTTAAATAAGAAAAATAAACGTAGCATCAGTATTATTAAAGCAGGAGCAGATACAAATACACCATGGTCTAACGCCTTTAATTTTAAAAAAATA
>JAPORK010000369.1 GCA_026710285.1 Endozoicomonadaceae bacterium
GAGGCAAGGCGTTTTGATTATAGATATGCTGAAAAAATTCCATGGCTCCTTGCATTATAAAATTATATTTCTGTCTGCGCCGCCAGTAACGTTGCAGTATCTGCGGATTGCCCGGATCATTTTCCTGGTGGTGGGCTTTGAGTATCTCTTCTGCTAATACTGCCACATCCAGAAAACCAAGATTGACACCCTGTCCTGCCAGAGGATGAACAGTATGTGCGGCGTCTCCAACAAGAACTACTCTGTCTTTTACATAAGTGAGTGCATGCTGCTGGCTGAGAGGGATACAGGTTCGTGATGAAGCTTGTTCTACTACACCAACACAAGCTTCACCTGCATGGCTTAGCGCCTCACAAAAGCAGTTATCGTCCATTGCCATCACTTCTCGTGCTTTTTCTGGTTTTAGTGACCAGACAACAGAATGATAATGTGCCTTTTGTCCATTGTCTTCTTTAACCGCAGGCAAAGGCAAAAAGGCCAGCGGTCCACTTTCCAGAAAAACTTGCCATGCACAGTGCTGATGTGATGTACGGGTTTTTACTGTACAAATAATTGCATGATGCAGACAGTCACGCCGGATTTGCGGTATAAATGACCATTGACGAACTTTTGAATGTGCACCATCGGCTGCGATTAACAGTTTTGCTGTAATAACTTTATTGTCCGCCAGCAGTAAAGAAATACGCGACGATGTTTTTTCCAGCCCTGTCACTTCAGTATTATCAAAACATTTCACCTGTGAAGCAGCCAATCTTTTTAACATGCCAGACAACATAACACTGTTTTCAGCAATTCTGCCCAGCTGCAAATGACCTGCTTCTCTGGCATGAAAAACAATACGTCCAATGCCCTCTGCATCCCACGCTTCTACACGATCAAATTCACATACTCTTGAACAATCCACTTCATTCCATACAGCAAGATTATCCAGAAAACAGTAAGAAGCCTCTGTAAGTGCACACACTCTGGAATCATAGCGGGAAGGTGGTGTCTGCTTTTGTGTAAGATCACTGTTTTCTACCAATGCAATTGATAGATCACTCTCCGATAATGCCAGCGCCGCTGCCAGTCCGTTCAGTCCGCCTCCCAATACAATAATATCATAATCATTTTCCTGTATTGATCCACACTCTGTACTCATTGTCCGTAACCCCCCATCCCCATTGCCCGATAACCAAACCAGCGTTTAATAAAAGGTGCCTTATCGAAAAAAATAAGCCCTGCTTTTCTGGCAAAGCGTGTTAGCGGATTGGTCGATGTAAATACTTTGATCAGATAATCACTAAAAAAGATAGTATCAAACTGATCCTGTTTTTGCTGTGAAAGATAGCGTTGCAAAAGCGATAAATCACCCAAAGATTGCGTATTTGCGGTGGTTAGCAATGAAGCCAGCATCATCACATCCCGCAAAGTCAAATTATACCCCTGACCGGCAATCGGATGTAAACTGTGTGCAGAGTTGCCCAGCAAGACAGCGCCGTGCTGGGCAGGTTCAGCAGCTATTTTTAGCTTCAAAGGAAAAGAAGAGCGTTTTCCTACCATGTAAAAAGAACCACAATGATCTCCGAACAGCGATTGCAATGTTTTCATAAAGTCAGCATCGGTCAATTGTAACCGCTCTGCTGCCAGCCTGCTGGGCATGGTCCATACTAACGCACTTTTACAGCCATTATTATCACTAAGCGGTAACATGGCCACTGAACCTTCATCAGTAAAACGCTCATAAGCAACATTGTTATGTAATTTGCTGTGACCAACGATGGTAAGAATAGCAGTATGTCCATAATCCTTTTCATCAGCATGAAATCCCATCTGACCCATCACAGATGAACGTCCTCCTTCTGCCACAATGACAAGATCTGTCTGTAAAGAAAAGACTTTATCCTGTTGAGTAATGGTCAGCTGTTTCTTACCGGCAGACATATCAACTGCTTTAACTGTAGCCTGATGCAACAATGTTATATCCGCTAAAGTAGTGAGCCTGTTTTCAAGCGCCTCCAGTAAGTGCTGAGCGGCAACTACATAGCCTAAGGCGGGCACCTGATAATCTTCAGCAAACAGACGTGCGCTACCCGGACCGCCCCGCTCTGAAACATGAATTGTTTTCATTGGTGTGCAACGATCAGACAACGCATCCCACAAACCCAGTGATTCATAAATTAATTTGCTACCATAAGTCAATGCAATTTGCCGTGGATCATCTGCATGATCTTGTTGATGGTTATGCCCATTGGGTTCAATCACAGCAACAGAAAGTGGACGTCCATGACTTTTTTTCGATAAACACGATAAAGCATTGACCATACTCAAACCTGCCAGACCACCTCCTGCAATGACAATGTCATAGTGAAAATCTGTATTGTGTTTCTGGTCAGAGATAGCTTTTTTCATCACATTACCTGCCCGTATAAATCGGGTTATTATTTATAGCAAAAGAGATATGCAGTGTTTATTTAGTTTGCACGCATTAAAGCTTCAATATCCGCAATGGTTTTAGGAAGTCGTTGACTCAAAACAGTACAACCTTTATCTGTTACCAGAATATTATCTTCTATTCTGATACCAGTACCACGCCATTTTTCATCCACTTCCGTTTGATTGTATGCGATATAAAGACCCGGTTCAACTGTTAATACCATACCCGACCTGAGGGTGATCCATTTATTATCTGGTCGGCAACGCAGCTGACCCACATCATGAACATCCAGTCCGAGAAAATGTCCGTGCCCATGCATATAAAAAGGTTTAATTGCATTTTTAGCAATCAGATCATCCAGCGCTCCGGTTAAAATATTAAGCGACATCAGACCTTCTGTCATCACACGAATAACGGTATCCTGTATTGCAGACCATAAACACCCTGGCTGAATCATCTCAATGGCAGCCTGTTGTGCCATTAGTACGATTTCATAAAGGGCTTTTTGCTCAGAAGAAAAAGTACCACCAGCAGGAAAAGTACGGGTAATATCAGCAGCATAACCATCCATTTCACAACCGGCGTCAATCAAAACCAGATCCTGCGGTTTAATTTGAGCATTATTTTCACAATAATGCAGTATACAGCCATTATTACCACTGGCAACAATACTATTATATGCTAAAAAACGTGCACCCTGTCTGAGGAATTCATGTTGAATTTCAGCTTCCAGTTCATATTCAAACATACCTGGCTTGCATGCTTTCATAGCGCGCTGATGTGCATCGGTTGTAATATCATTCGCCGCCTGCATCGTGGCGATTTCTGCCGCACTTTTGATAACCCGCATTTCATGCAGAAAATAATCGGGTGAAATGATATGTGTCGGTGCTATTTTACCGCGTCTTTCATTACGTTTTAAAAATTTAATTGCATCGGTTATCTGGTGATCCAGGCGCTTTTGATTACCAAACCCATAAAAGAGATAGTCCGTACCATCAAGCAATGCTATTACTTGCTGATGAAAGTCATTAATTGCAAAAGCCTGATCAATTTTCAGGTGTGTCACAGCATCTTCAGGTCCAAGACGGGAACCTTCCCACTGCTCAGCCACGCTGTCTTTCGGGCGGCAGAATAAAATAGTTTCCCCTTCTTTTCTGTTTGGAATTAACACTAAGATAGCTTCAGGTTCATTAAAACCGGTCAGGTAAAGAAAATCACTATCCTGACGGTAAGGATATTCTGAATCCAGGTTTCTTACTTTGGTCGTTGCGGCAGGAATAATCGCAACAGAGCAGCTACCCATTTTTTGTAAAAACTGTTTTCGGCGAGTAATGTACTCATGCATTGGTATTTTTTTTATGCTCATGCTTACCTCTTCAAAGGCTTGTTAATTACTTTCTCAGCAATGAGAAACCAAACGTTAATATGGACCAGCCATCAGCTGATGTTAATCTTTTTTTTATCTTTTTTCCAAACTGCTGGTTAACAATAATTTTTTTATTCAGGCAGAGACAGACTTTGCCTCACAGTACATCAAACAGGCAGCGTTTAATTAAATGTGTCTCTTGCAGATCTTCCGGACAAAGAAA
>JAPORK010000391.1 GCA_026710285.1 Endozoicomonadaceae bacterium
TGGGGTGTGTGGAGGTTTAACCCTTAAAATATAGGAATTTTTATGTCTAAAAAGTCTATGCGTGACATGCTGGAAGCAGGTATACATTTTGGTCACCAAACCTGTAACTGGAACCCAAAAATGGCGCGTTACATTTTTGGTGAACGCAATAAGATTCATATCATCAACCTTGAAAAAACGATTGTTGCCTTCAGGGGCGCACTCAATTTTGTCGGTAAACTCATTTCTGGTAAGAATAATACGGTCCTTTTTGTAGGCACCAAACGTGCTGCCAGAAAAATCATCAGAGAGCAGGCACAACGCTGTGGCATGCCTTATGTTGATTACCGCTGGCTGGGTGGTATGCTGACCAATTATAAAACAATTCGCCAGTCCATTCGTCGTTTACGCCGTCTGACTGCACAGCGTGATGAAGGCTTATTCGAACGCCTGACCAAAAAAGAAGCATTAATGAATATGCGTCAGTTAGAAAAACTGGAACAATCTCTCGGCGGCATTAAAGATATGGGTGGTCTGCCGGATGCACTGTTTATTGTTGATGTAAACCACGAAAAAATTGCTGTTCAGGAAGCGAACAGATTAAATATTCCAACAATTGGTGTTGTAGATACTAACAGCTCACCCGATGGCATTGATTACGTTATTCCGGGTAATGATGATGGTTTACGCGCTATTGAGTTATACGCTTCATCTGTTGCTGATGCTATTTTGGAGAGTCGTGCGGCGCTTACAACAGGGACAGAAGAAGAGCCTGTTGTCATTGAAAAGAATGTCGTAACTGATAAAATAAAAACACTGAGCGATGCTATACAGGTGCTGGATGATGCTGCAAAAATTCTGGAACCTGAGTCAGAAACACCAAAGACTGAAGAGAATACTGCAGAAGAAGTAAAATCAGATGGCAGCAAAGATCAGCCTGAAACTGATAGTGCCGAAGAGCAAAAATCTGATGATAATTCGTCTGAAGACAATGCTGTCAAAGAAGACAGTGCAGCCGAAGAAAAGAAAGAAGAAGATGTTGCAGTAGCACCTGTTGCTGAAGAGGTTAAAGTTTCTGCGAAAGAGAAAACTAAAAAGGCTGCACCGAAAAATGCAGTAGCAGAAAAAAAATCGCAGGAAGCAGCAGAAGAAAAAAAACAGAAAAAGACTAAGGATTAACTAAAAGTAAAAGTCTTTCTGTAAAGGCAATGCTTCTTAAGTGTTTATCTTTTGATCAGGTCTGATGAGTCAATCAGACCTCTTTTGTATGAATAATCTTTTACAATAATCTAGATATTGTAAACAATTGCAATAAACACTGAATAGTGCTGGTTGACAATAGCGACATAATATAATGTAACCCTTTGTAAGGGTTACTGTTAAAATTTAAGAGGATGAGAAAATGGCTATCTCTACGGCTTTAATTAAAGAGCTGCGTGAACGTACCGGTCTGGGTATGCTGGAGTGTAAAAAAGCACTCATAGCAGTAGATGGTAATATTGAAAAAGCGATTGAAGAGTTACGTAAATCAGGTCAGGCAAAGGCAGCTAAAAAGGCAGGGCGTATTGCAGCAGAAGGTATTATTGCGGTAAAAGTAAGCGATGATAACACATGGGGTATCATGGTTGAAATTAACAGTGAAACTGATTTTGCTTCAAGAGATGAAAATTTTACCCGCTTTGTAGAAAATACAGTTGAACAGGCATTTGATCAGCGTGGAATAACCTATGATCAGCTGGTTGAAAAAATGGAAGCAGAGCGTCTGGAGCTGGTGCAAAAAGTAGGAGAAAATATTTCAATTCGTCGCTTAACTATGGTTGAAGGTGAAATTGTTAACGCTTATCTTCACGGTAATAAGCGTATTGCAGTATTAACTGCATTAAAGAATGGAGATAAATCACTGGCTTATGATGTTGCTTTGCATATAGCGGCAACCAATCCTGAAGTTATCAGTCCTGAAAATATGCCTGAAGCCATCGTGGAAAAAGAAAAAGAAATTTTCCGTGAACAAGCAAATAAAAGTGGCAAGCCTGCTGTAATTGTTGAAAAAATGGTTGACGGGCGGATCAGGAAATTTTTATCTGAAAACAGCCTGACAGAACAAGCATTTATTAAAGATCCTGATGTAACAGTAGGTCAGTTAGTGGAAAAAGCTGATTCAACCATTACACAGTTTGTTCGCTTTGAAGTAGGAGAAGGCATAGAAAAAGAGACCGTTGATTTTGCAGCAGAAGTGCGTGCACAGGCAAATCTGTAAGTTTAATTAAACGGAATTTACGCAAAGAATACCCAACTTTGTTTTTTTGCATAGCAGTACGGGGTATTTTTGTTATATATTTATCAGCAATCCGGACAGTTTTATAAAAATTGTTAATTTGGGTAAACCCATAACTTCTAAAAGTTGTCCGGAATGTTGTTAAACCGGAGTCTGTTAATGTTTTGTCATCTTAATCAGTTTGGAATTACTTTTTAGATAATTTTTATATTTCAGTGTTGTCTGGTTGAACGGGTTCCTGTAGACTGAACAAAATTTTAAAATGACCGAACCGACTTAAAAAATTTATTTAGGATAAAAGACCGCATGTCTTCTGTGCATGAAGCTTCACAAGCTGACCCGAACATTCACTATCGCCGTATTCTTTTAAAATTGAGTGGTGAAATTTTAATGGGAGAACAGTCCTTTGGTATTAATACCGAGAGACTAAATTATTTTGCAAAAAATATTGCGGCTATTTCTAAGTTGGGTGTGCAAATAGGGTTGGTTATTGGTGGGGGTAATATCTTCAGAGGGTTTGCTCTTGAAAAATCAGGTATTAATCGGGTAACCGGTGATCATATGGGCATGCTTGCTACGGTAATGAATGCACTGGCGATGAAAGATGCATTAATTGCAGCAAATGTTCCGGCGATAACTATGTCTGCCATAGACATGCAGGGCATTGCACCGGCATATAACAGACAAAAAGCAATAGAATATTTGCAAAAAAATCATGTGGTTATTTTTGCCGGCGGAACGGGTAATCCTCTGTTTACCACTGATACAGCTGCTTGTCTGAGAGGAATAGAAACCGAAGCTGATATTGTGATGAAAGCAACAAAGGTGGATGGTATTTATAGTGATGATCCTCTGTTACATCCTGATGCAGAAAAATACACCAGGATTTCTTATGATGAAGCACTGCAAAAGAAATTAAAGGTAATGGATTTGACAGCTATGTGCCTCATGAGAGAGCATAATAAACCATTACGGATTTTTGACATTAATGAAAAAAACATATTACAACGCCTCATTTATGGAGAAGATGAAGGGACGCTTGTATACAAATAGTGACTAAATTTTTTAGTGCTTGTTCATTATCTTTTGCAAAAAATGAAAACAACAAGAAATGAAATTATGGTTTGTTTTGTAACCGGTAAAAAGCTTATGAACAAATTTTTAAACACTAACTATAGAAATACCAGTGAAGTATAATTTGTTATTCAAGAGAATAAATGTATGATAAATGATATTAAAAATAATACCCGTCAACGCATGCAGAAATGTCTGGATGCACTTCAAAATGCTTTTACAAAAATTCGGACAGGACGTGCGCATACCAGCTTGCTGGATAGTATACGAGTAAATTATTATGGTGCAGACACACCACTGAATCAGATAGCAAATGTTACCGTACAGGATGCCAGAACCCTGGCTATACGTGTGTGGGAAAAAAATATGATTTCAGAGGTTGAAAAAGCGATTTTAAAATCTAATTTAGGGCTTAATCCATCTTCCAGTGGTGAAGTTATTCATGTACCTCTTCCGGCGTTAACAGAAGAATCACGTAAAAATTATATTCGTCAGGCAAAAAATGAAACGGAACAGTCAAGAGTCGCGATCCGTAATATCCGCAGAGATGCCGTGGATGAAATAAAAATGTATGAAAAAGAAAAACACATTGGTGAAGACGATAGTCACCGTGTGCAGGATGAAATCCAGCAAATCACCGATGAGTACACGGGTAAAGCTGATAG
>JAPORK010000368.1:0-3704 GCA_026710285.1 Endozoicomonadaceae bacterium
TCACTAATCACGTATTACACAAGGTTGATGCTGCCGGTAAAAATACTATCCGCTATCACTATGATTTATGGGACAGACTGGTGGAGAAAGATGTCAATGTGGGAACTCCTTTTGCTACAAAAACTTACTATCAATATACGGTTTCTCCACAACATGATCAGCTAATTGTCACAGATGCTAATGGATTGCAAAGTAAAATTATTTTTGACGGAGCTGGAAGATTTTTAGTGGAATTTCGTGAAGCTTTATCCGATGATGGAAAAGCTATTACTAACCACTGGATCCCTGTTAATAAAATTATTTATGACAACTATGGGCGTGTAATCGCTAAATCTGCTTATCTTATTTCTGTATCAGGTAAAATGGAAGCACTAACTACAACACAGGAATATGATGATTCAGGCAGAATTATTCACATCCATCATCCGGACGGAAAAACAGATATTAATAATTATGATGATACACAACGCTGTGCCATCAGTTACCAGCAAAGTGCTACGGGAAGGTATTCAGCTATTTCTGTAACTCGTGCTAATATTTTATATAAACCGGTTAAATGGTTGTTAATTCCGGAAAATACTCATACCATAGCATCTACTGAAAAATTATGTAATATATCCACAGATAAAACAAATTTATCAGCTATTAAAGTTTACACAATGACTTATGATGGTTTTGGTCGTATAGTCGCTTCCACAGACCCTTTGGGAAATATTGTAAAAAAAGAGTATGACGGGATGGGAAGAGTCACCAATATTATTGATCCCAAAGGGGATAAAAAACATAATATTTATGATTTGGTTGGTCATGTTATTCAGCGCTATGCACAACCTGCCTCTGGTGGAAATTATTTATTATTTTCTGCTGAATATAATGCAGCAGGTGAATTATTATGGAACGCCGGAGAAGATAGTCTTCCTACTGAGTTTACCTATACCAAAGAAGGAAAACTGGCTACCAGCACAACACCAGATGGTCATCTTATGGCATTGCAGTATAACACAATTGGATTGCCTGTCAGTGAATTTCTTGATAAAAAACCTCAGCTCCGGATAAGTTATGATCCTGTTACTTTACAGGTTACAGCACAGACAGATAATACCGGTAAAACACTATTCACTTATAGCGATGATGGTCTTATGACGCATCTTCAGCATCTGGGAATACATAATTACCCAAACTATACACTACAGTGGAAATATGACAGAAACAGGAGAGTTATTAGTGTCACTGATATTAATGCCGATCAAACGGAAAATGTTTATGATTCATTAGGACGAATAAAAGAAATAGATTATCAACAATATCATCAAAAACCGATGATGTTGTCTGCATTCAGTTATGATGATTTTTCACGTATTATTACTGTTAATTATGGCAGTGGTATGCAGAGAAAATTTGATTATGATCCTTTCGGTCGCTCGAAAAATATTAGTGATACGCTGAATAATAAATTACTATCTACATGGTCGTTTACTTATGATAAAAATGATAATATTATAAAAAAGTTTTATCAAACAAACAATAATCAGCAGGCTATCCTTAATTATAAATATGATGTATTGGATAATCTGACTGAAATGACCTGCAATGGCTCTTCCGGATTACCACTGTGTCCAAGAGATACTGATTTTTCAGGAACCAGTTTACAGAAAGCGCCGATTATTACCCGACAAGATTATTATTTTACACCACTTAATCGCATTGCGCAGATACATGAGTCATTACAAAGTGTGTTACAAAACCAAAGCCTTGAAAAAACAATCCACTATGATTATACAAATCCTTCCGTACCACTGCGTCTGCAGCGTATTGGCATAATGTGGAATCATCAGCCTGAACTAATACACAATTTCAAATACGATGTTGTGGGCAATATGACAACGGATGAAGAAGGTAATCATATTAAATATAATGCTTTTAATCAGATAACCGGAGTGATCAAGCCCGATGGAGAGCAGAGTTATTATGATTATGATGGTAATGGAAGGGAAGTCTATGAAAAAAGTCATTCAGGCATTCGGGAACTTTTTTACCGAGGTTCTCATCTGATTAATGAGAAAATAAGTACAGCAGAAGAGGCATCACATACCATTGGTTATCAGGATATTGCTAAAACCATTGATGGTTCCATTCAGCAATATACTGAGAGTAATTATAAAGGTGATGTAATCAGTGTATTGAAAAAAAACACGACAAACAACAATTACAAGTTAAGTCAGCGCAATATTTACAGCCCTTATGGAATGTGCTGGCATATTAATAAAAATTCACTGCCCGCTTATCAGCAAACACTTTTTGGCTTCGATGGTGAACGCACTGATCCTGCTACCGGATGGCAATTTCTTGGAAACGGACATCGCACGTATAATCCAAAACAGCGTTACTTTGTCAGTGAAGACCCGGCAGGAGGCGGTTATGGTTTTGCTAGTAATAATCCGATTATGAACAGTGATCCGAGTGGTAATATGCCTAAATGGCTTGGATCTACTTTTAAATGGGCTAATTATATCTGCTCTTTTGGATTGGGTGCACTGCATAAAAAATGGGCAAATATTGCAGGAGCCGTCGCTTGTGCTGCTCTCACTGTTGCAACATTAGGTAGTTCAGCTTATACCTATGGGGGTACATTGTTAGCAGCGGTAGTAGCAGCCGGAGCAACGCTGGTAGGCAGTGTACCTGTAGTAGCTGCAGCCATACCTGCCAACAAGGGACTGAGTATTGCCGCTGCTGTGGCAGGTATGACGGAAGCAGTCTGCATGTTTGCCACAGCTGCTGTTGATGTAGGATTATACTTATTTACACCGGAAGTAATATCACTCGCTGAGGAAGCACCTGAAGAAACCTTATCTGTAGATGCAAGTATTGCTGAAACCAGTTTTATAACAAGCAATGTTACTGAAGCCGATGCTGCTGAGGTCGGTAGTGCCGCTGAGGTCAGTGGTGCCGGAGCTGGCAGGGCAATAGTTGCCGGAGCCCGTTCTGCTCGTAAAGTAGGTTTATCTGGTATTGGAAAACGTATTAACCAGACATTTCCTGATTTAGTTACGATGATCAATGGAAAACCTTTTTTACATATAGATTCTTTTGATCAGCTTAATGATATATATAATGTGCACAGCGATATAATGGAGTGTGATTCGGTAGCTATGATGACAATGGCCAAGGTGCTGAAACAACCTATTGACCTTGAAGATTTAGAGAATTTTTTTCGAGGCAGAGCGCGTGCATTCTCAATTGTAAATCCTACGTGTTATGCAGAACGCAGAATACTAAAATATTATTTTTACAGTATGAATGTTATATTAAGAAAATTATCTGATGATGAATTAGAGATTAATAAACTCACTGGAATACAAGCATTATCTCTTAAGGAGATACCGATAAATCCTGGTGAAATCATTAAGCTTGATTTATTTGGTCATACACAAATAGTAGGTAAATTTAGTGATAACATTTATATAACATTTGCTCCTTACAAAAATGGGATTTTCTTTCAAATAAAGACATTAGATGAACTTGAATCAATGCTTTTTGATCATCTACCTTTACCGGAAAGACGTTATCAGTCTTTTATCAAGTTTTAACTGAGTTAAAATTGTAACTGAAGCGACATCTTAAAACCTGCTAACCCGGTAAGGTATATAATGTATCCAAAACTGGAGAGATAAAATGACAACAGGTATACGTAAAAAATATTCAAA
>JAPORK010000368.1:3797-3981 GCA_026710285.1 Endozoicomonadaceae bacterium
TACAGTTCATTTATGTAGTTCCAGACAAAATTAACTGCACCTGCCATTTTCTTAACCCGAATATTTCATACCTAAAAGAGATTTTTAGCATGTTTTATGTTATAATTCAATTAGTTAAAACATAAAATCGTATGGAGTTTTTTATAGCAATGTGTAGTCAGTTCCCTGTTAATTTTCCATCTGT
>JAPORK010000566.1 GCA_026710285.1 Endozoicomonadaceae bacterium
TTCCCTGGCAGGTTAGCCAGTTTAGCATCTGTGTTTATGTGGTTAAAAGAGGGGTCAGCCTTAACAGCAGATGACGATGCAGTATTAAAAACCGCTGTGGGTTTACGCCTGGTCCTGTTTTGCACCGATTGTGATCGCTTTGTTTTTATACCTTTTTCACCGGTAAACAGCCATTGGAAGACTCTTTTTACAGCAAATAATAATAAAACAGACAACCTGAACAGACCATCCTTAATGATACAAAGACCAGAAATACAAGACCGGGCTGTCCACTCTGCAAATGTAAGCCAGGAAAAACCAGTGGATAGACTAAACCCTATTAGGAACAACACAACAAGTAATAAAGTGCTGCCCTTATCGCTAAATAAGGGTAATAAAAGTTCCAGTACCAGTTTTCCGATGATGCCTCCACCTGAGACAGGCATCAGTTGTGATGTGGCATTATATAAGTTAATCAGCCCACAACCAGAGAACAATGCAAGAATAAAAGCAGGAAAATAAAGGTATAAAAAGAGATAATTCCACCTTAAAGGCTGCCTGCGATTGTATAATAAACGTACCAGTATACCACCAATAAGCAGTGGGAAAGACCATGCCATATACCCAAAACCTGAAAAAAGAATGTCCGCCAACCATGCCCCGGTAATACCTGCACTATTGTGAACAGCATGGTCATTTAAGATACGCAATCCAGAATCATCAGGTTGAAAGCTCCACAGTGACATCACAAAGTAAATAAGTAAAAAAAGTAATGCTAATATAAATATTTCCCGTGACTGGAATATTTTCTCTACAGCGAGTGTGCTTTTTTCTGTATTTGTTTTTTTCATTTTCACTGACAGTGACCCCTGAAAAAAAGAGTATTTAATCTTTTTTTAATGTTGATTATTCCTGAAGTTTTTATGGTATAGCAAACAGATCAGGCTCTGGACTATTAATATTTCAGTATAGTCAGCTCGATACAAAAAAGTTAACTGACATCAGCAGACAAAGCGGTTATTCGTGGGATATTTGCTAAACGGATCATCTATAATATTGACAATCATAAATACCCTGATATAGTGGTGATTGCGCTGATTTGAATTTCGGCTTGCGAGCGCGTAATAAATGTTGCTAAAAGAAAAGAAAGAAAAAAATGGTCTTGTTGTCAAGTTTTTCTTCCCTCCTCTATTAGTCTTTTATATTTCTGTTTCGCAAGGTTGAAAAATTGAGGAATAGAAATGATTCAGTTAAAAAATCTAACCAAATATTATGCCGGTTATAAGGCGCTTGATAATGTCAGCTTGGATATTCATGAAGGCAGTATTTATGGCATTATTGGTGCTAGTGGTGCCGGTAAAAGTACACTGATTCGCTGTATTAATTTGCTAGAAACACCTGATAGCGGAAAAATCATAATTCAGAATCAGGATGTTACCCAATTCACCGGTAATAAATTGCGTGAGCATCGTCGCAAAACCGGAATGATATTTCAACATTTTAACCTGCTAAGTTGTCGTACTGTTTATGAAAACATTGCGCTTCCTCTGACATTGAGCAATCTTCCTAAGCCTCAGATTAAAGAAAAGGTCATGGAACTGGTGCAACTGGCAGGACTGACAGATAAAGTAAAGCATTATCCGTCTCAACTCAGTGGTGGACAAAAACAGCGGGTTGCTATTGCCAGAGCACTGATAAATCAACCTGATATATTACTGTGCGATGAAGCAACTTCTGCACTTGATCCTAATACTACCCGCTCTGTTTTAACTTTTTTGAAAGATATAAATAGACGTTTTGGTATCACTATTTTACTCATCACCCATGAAATGGAAGTAGTCCGTACCATTTGTGATACTGTGGCTGTTATGGCTGATGGCGCCATCATTGAAGAAAATAGCGTAGAGCAAATATTCCTCAATCCACAAAAGAAGCTAACTCAAACACTGGTACACAGTGTAACGCATGAAAGACAACCTGCACGTAAGACAGTAAACGATAGCAGTGAAGGTTATCCGGTCATTCGTCTGGCTTTTATGGGAAAACAGGCACAGGCTCCGGTTATCACCACAACCGCCAAAAAATTTGCTGTTGATTTCAGTATTCTGCATGGCGATATCGAGACAATTAATGATAAGAGTATGGGATTCCTTATGACAAAAGTGATCGGTTCTGAAGAAAAAATCGAGCAGGCCATTGCTTTCCTGCGTGAGCAACATATAACAGTAGAGGTGGTTGGATATGAACAATGAAATTATACTCATTGCAAAAGCCACCTGGGATACATTAGTAATGACTTTTATCTCAGGTGGATTTAGCTTTTTGTTAGGGGTTCCGCTGGGCGTTCTGCTCTTTTTGACATCGCCAGGTCAGCTGCTTAAACAGCGCTTTCTGCATAAAATATTGAGTTTCATCGTTAATATTGGACGTTCTGTCCCGTTTATTATTTTGATGGTTGCCATTATCCCTTTCACTCGCTTTTTAACCGGTTCCTCTATTGGAACAATGGCCTCTCTTGTACCTTTGACCATCTCTGCCATTCCTTTTGTGGCAAGAATAACAGAAGGTGCTATTGCTGAAGTGCCCACCGGACTCATTGAAACCGGTTACGCCATGGGAGCAACGCCTGTACAGATTATTACGAAGATTTTGTTACCAGAAGCGTTACCTGCTCTGATCCATGGAGGGACATTAACGTTAATCACACTGGTTGGTTATACCAGCATGGCAGGTGCTATCGGCGGCGGTGGTTTAGGTGCTGTGGCTATTAATTACGGATATCAGCGTTTCAATGGTCAGATCATTTTAATGACAGTGGCAATATTGATAATCATTGTACAATTTCTGCAATTGGCAGGAGAAAATTTAAAAGCACGCTATTCACATCGCTAAAACCGAATTATTTTACACAAAGGAAAAAAAACAGATGAACCATTATAAAAAATTACGCTTATTTACCATTATTGCTACGCTTGCCAGTCTGCTACTACTAGGTGGTTGTACCGATGATAAAACAAAGACTCAACCACTTAAAGTGGGTGTAATCGCAGGTCCTGAATCGCAGATAATGCAGGTTGCTCTGGAACAAGCTAAAAAAATGTTTGGGTTAAACAGTGAGCTGATACAATTTAATGATTACATAACACCCAATATTGCGCTGTTTGATAAAAGTATTGATGTTAATGCTTATCAGCATCAACCCTATCTGAATGATGTGAACAATTCACGTCATTATAATCTGGTGGCAGTGGGAAAAACTTTTCTTTACCCTTTAGGCGCTTATTCAAAAAAGATCAAGCACATTGAACAACTTTCCGACCATGCAAAAATTGCTATTCCCAATGATCCAAGCAATGAGAGTCGTGCCTTACATCTATTACAAAAAGGAGGGTTAATTACACTTAAAGATCCAAACAATATAACAGCAACACCTGAAGACATAGCTGATAATCCAAAAAAATTAGTGTTTGTCACATTAGATGCGGCACAACTACCCCGTTCTCTTGATGATGTAGAGCTGGCAGTCATTAATTCTACTTACTCTGTTGCAGCCGGTTACCTGCCAGATAAAGATGCTTTACTGCTGGAAAGCAGTCAGTCTCCTTATGTTAATCTGATTGTGGCACGTAAAAATAATGCGGATGATCCTCGTATTAAACAACTTGTTGAAGCCTACCATTCTCAACCAGTGCTGGACAAAGCGCGAGAATTATTCAAAGGTGCAGCAATCCCCGGCTGGAAATAGACTGATTACTTTACATAATAATAACCATTCCCGGCACATCTTTGCCTGCAATCAAATAAAGCTTTAATTGCAGGCGAGTTTTTATCTGTAAAATTTTGCAATTATTCAGCCTGATAAGTAATAACTTGTCATACTTTGATGTCTTTTTAATTGATTCTGATCTGGCATTTGTTACAATATTGCTTTTGATAAATAAATATCCCGTGAGTTTCAGCGTTCAAAATAATTTTAAATTTTTATATCAGAACGTCAC
>JAPORK010000036.1 GCA_026710285.1 Endozoicomonadaceae bacterium
TGTCGAGCCATTGATCCACCACAACCTAACACTTCATCGTCAGGATGCGCAGCTACAGTCAGCACTCTTTTTTGCATTTATTCAACTAAATCCCATGAAGTTGCAGTGCCACGCTCAATTTCATATTTTGCTGTTTTGCCTAATAGCTCCTGATAATATTTAGGTGCCAGACCAAAACCGGGGCGGATGCGACGAATATGCTCTTTAGTAATTATCTCACCGGCTTGTAAGTTTTTAGTAAAATAAATTGACCGACGAAACTTTATGCTGCTTTTTTCCACAGATTTGCATTCATAACCAGGAGTACCCAATGCCCGCCATGCAGATTTTGTATCTTCACACAACTGCCTGAGCTCTTGTGGCTCTACAGACAATGCTGTGTCGGGACCTGTATCTTTTCGGCTAAGTGTGACCTGCTTTGCTATCACACAGGCACCCAGCGCAGCAGCTGCTACAGGAACAACTGTACCTGTAGTATGATCAGATAATCCCACCGGGACATTAAAGCGTTTTTCCATATCCGGAATGGTTTTCAGATTGGATTGTTCAGCAGGAACGGGATAACCACTGACACAATGTAATAATACTAACTGCTCACATCCACTTTCTTTTGCTACAGTTATGGCTTCTTCTATCTCTTCTTCATTAGCCATACCTGTAGAAATAATCATTGGTTTTTTTGTCTTTGCTATATAGCGGATGAGAGGTAAATCAATAGTCTCAAATGAAGCAACTTTATACGCCGGCGTATTTAAATCTTCCAGTAAATCAACTGCGGTTTCATCAAAAGGTGTTGAAAACACAGTGATACCAAGATTTCGTGCATGCTCAAACATGGCTTTATGCCACTCAAAAGGTGTTTGAGCCCATTTGTATAAATTGTACAGTGTATAACCATCCCACAGACCACCGTGAACCTGAAACTCTTCAGCATCACAGTCAATGGTCATTGTATCTGCCGTATAGGTTTGCAATTTCACAGCATCTGCACCCATTTCTTGAGCCATTGTGATGGTTTCTAAAGCTCTTTCCAGTGAACCATTATGGTTTGCTGATAATTCTGCAATAATGTAAGGGTGTGTATGTTTACCTATTGGTTTGCCATCAATTGAAATATTATTCATCTGTATTCCTGTAATGAACAGTCACTGTCGCTTTAAGTGTCTTGCTGGTAGGATCTACCGGATGAACCTCACTGAACTCTAAACGATAGTTACCATAATTTATAAAAGCTTTTGGATAGCTGTCCGCATCCAGCATACGGATAAAGTCATAAAGCCTGGAGAGCTTAACATCCGCAGGCAGTTCACTTTCGATGGGTGTTCTTCTTTTGAAAACAACCACATCACCCTGCTGAGGTAAAGGCTCTGGCTCGTTAATTACTATTTCCTGAATAAGCTTGTAACAAATTTTTGCTACCTGCTCAAAGATATCCTGTGCTTTTCCCTGTAAAGACAAAGGTCGCTTTAAATAAACAGGTCCGGCGTCAAGCTCTTTTATCATGCGCAACGCAGATATTTTAGTCTCCTGATGTCCGCGAATAATCAGGTTCTGAAGAGGGCTTCCTCCACGACCATAGGGAACATCAGCCATGTGAAAACAGACACATTCATGATTTCCCCATATTTTTTTCGGGACAATCCAGCTCCAGTGTGGAAAAAAAATATAGCGCGGTTTTGCTCCTTTGTTGAGTATGTCCTCAAGTTCTCCAGGAGTTTGAGCTAATATCCATTGTCCTGCCATGCCGGGTGTAAAGTCTCTGAATGCTTGAATATTCCACGATTTAATTGTTGCAACAATATACTGGACCATATTTATCTTGCATCTAAAAATGTTATAAATCTGTAAAAATTTTAAGCCAGTACTTTTTACCTTTATGTATAAAGAAGGCTGGATAACGTTCATTGTCAACAACCCGCAAAAGATTAAACTGCTCCTGATAAAATCCAGCTTACTATCTCCGGGACGACGGCGTGGGTAGCATGTCGGTTCTCCCACCTGAATAACGGGAGATAAATTTTCATATTCCAAAATAAAACGCAAGCACAGCTTTATTGTTATTTTTCCTTGTATCTGTTCCCATTCTGAACGAAGCTCTGTCCCGTTGAGTTTTATTGACTCCTGAAGCCAAATATCTCCTTCATCCACTCCTGCTTTTGCTTCAAACAGAGATACTGTAATTTCATTTACCCCCTCCAATATTTGACATGTTATGGGTGAAAAACCACGTCCTTTTGGTAGATCGCTTTCATGCACAACCAGATTGTGCTTATTTTTGTTGAGTATTGTCGATGGCATTAAATGAATGCAACCTAACAGGAAACATAACCATCCTTCAGAGACATCTTGTGCTTTACGACACAAAACAACAGAAAAGCCTAATTTTTCAATCTGAGCTTTTAATTTTTTTACGTAAGGTAAAATCCAGGAATCATTGTCCACTAATAATGTTATTAATGATTTATCAGCCATAAAAGTTAGTTTGCCATTTTTTTTGCAACCAAAAATGTACCCGAACCATCACATATTTGAGAACAGGCAGAAACTAAAGCAGCATACTTTTTTTTGCAATTGAGTATGTTGTTCATTCCGGTACGAATTATTTTCGCATTAATATTGTTAAAGGGACCCAATAGAATAATTGCTTTGTTTTTATCCAGTTGCCTGGCTGTCATCTTTTGATTTTCTGCATTAATCACCAGTAATGTTGGTAGTCCTAAAGCACAGCGCTCCCAAGTTGATGTTCCTGCAGCACCAAAAGCTAAATCAGTACAGGACATTAATTCTGCCATGTTATCTGTGCTTACGTGGACAGATATGTTTGTAAAACTTTCACAGATCTCTTTTACTTGTTTCAGGTGAGGTGCTGTGGCTGCTAATATAACATCTGTCCTTTTCCATACTGACAAATCAAGTGCCTGTAATATCTTTCCTGTGACATTATCAGGGTCTGTTCCACCCAGTGCTATTAGTAAACGTTCAGGAATAGTTATTTCTCTGCGTCGAGCCAAAGTTTTTTCACGTAAAACAGCAAACTCTGGTCGTAATAAAGTATACTGTGTTCCCATAAGGGTGTGACAGTTGGCATTTATTTTTTTTTCATAATGTCTGCAATCAGCACCAAAATTTTGATTCAAAAGTAAATCACAATCCAGGTTGCGATCTGCCAGATCATCAATAACCATAATTTTTTGTGTTAAAGAACGAAGCTTTTTATGCCAACCTGATTCAATTCCATAATGATCCACCACCAGCCAGTCAATTTTTTCATTGATGTGGCTTTTAATGACATGGTAGGTTTGTTCAGCATCTTCATCCTGACTTGCACCTAACCAGGCGGCATGATCAGGATAACTGCGTGGTACAAATCGTTCATTGGGTGGCTGTAACAGATAAACAATGAATGCTTTTCGTTTAATCAGATCTGCAAGATGCCCTTCATGAGTACGGCAAATAAAAATAATTTCTACGGGATGATAGTTACGCCTTAGCTCTTGTGCAAGCGTAAGACAACGCATTACATGTCCTGTGCCTATTCTAATCGAAGCATCCGTGCGAAAAACAATTCTCATTGTTATGTTTGTTTTTCCTGTTGAATAAGTGTTTTCATCATTAATTCTGCCTGAATCCAATCTTCAGGTGTATCTATATCCTGCACCCGATAACGGGGAATGATAACAGGTGAAGAATGGTCAGAAAAAACCGGAAGATCATTTAAAAATGCTCTGGCTTTCCCCCAATAAATCTGCCCTGCGTCATGATAGGCTTCTTTCAGATCCTGAGATCGACTCATCAGATACTCGGGATAAAACATTTCCACTTTATTTTCAGAGATTAACTTAAAAGCTCTCTGAATGGGAAAAGGAAATGTGGTTGCAGTGAAAGTAAATTGCAAAGAATTATTATTAATAAGTAACCGGAAACCTTCCTGAATATCTTTTACAGAAACAAAAGGTGC
>JAPORK010000232.1 GCA_026710285.1 Endozoicomonadaceae bacterium
CAGATAATTTGTTTCCGGTGCGGTCACTGATTTGCTGTTCATCAATCAGCAGATGGTATTTATCATAAGTGCGCAGTGTGCGAATAATACCGTTATCTTCTGTGGTGCTGTAAGTATAACTGACCGGTGCCTCAAAAAGACTATCTTCAAGTGTGTTCCTTGTTGATTTTAGTCCGGAGTTAAAACCAAGATAATTATGATTGTTGCCATTTGCACAGGTATACTGGTAACGGGTTGTCATAGCAGGCTGCCCTGAGCCTGGATTAACTATCTCTTTCACGACGACACAAAGAGCAAGATTAGTTTTTCCATCAGGATTTACTTTCATTGCATCATTACAATTATAGTCGTATATTTTTTTTAAACCGTTTGGATAAGTGATCTCAGTTATAAAGTTTCCCGTGTAATTAAAATGAATACCATAGCTTGCACTGCTTTTTTGTAAAGGAAGGAGAATATCACGTAACTTCCCTTGTTGTGTATTAATAACTACCGGAACTGACTGTCCTTCACTACCTCGGCTAATAACAGTTACATTGCCTTTTTTCCATTGAATTATAATACTGTGTCCTTCATCATCAATAACAGAGTGAAGAAGGTGGCTACCGGAATAATACAAAAAATGTACTTGCCATCCATCCTGTTGTTCAAGTGCTGTTTCATAACCATGACTGTTTAATATCTCTCTTAATCCATTCGTGTAAGTAATAATAAAGCAATCTTTTTTTACATCAATATGGATATCTTTAAGCTTATGATATAAAGGAAACCACTGACCATTACTGTTTTTCTGTAGATAAAAATTTTGTCCTGTGGAAGTGGTTAACTGATGTGTTATTGGATTAAAATGAGTAAGATTCCAGCTCCAGCCCTGTCCCAGCTCATCGGTATCAGCATGCGCATTACTGCTGTAATTTACCTCAAGATCAATATTTGGACCGTGCCCTAAATTACTAAGCAAACTGCCTGTTTTGACATGAGCACTTAATATACCTGTACGCGGATCAATCTGTGTTCCCCATCTTTTTTTAAAATTAAAAGCGTTAGACCATGGTTCACTTCCATCTGAGCCTTCTTTAACAATATTTTTTGATTTTTTTTCTTTTTTGTTCTCTAAATAGAGATTATTTAAAGGGTTTTTTTCTTGTAATTGCCTCCTGTCATATTGATACAAGTAGTTTTTATTTTTAGGCAGAACAGGAGGCTTGATACCAGATGAAAACACACTTAACTGTTCAGATAACAGTAATAATATAAAAAAAATAACACAAGATAAAAGCTGTTTATTGTATAAGGCTTTAAAATTTACCCATAAAAGATAAGTTATTGAGCTCATCTGTTGCCCAAAAGTCAAACTCTATTATTATGACTGGATCATGATCGGACACAAAAATAATTCCTGCATCTGTAGGGTTCAATATGTCATTCGGTAAAACAATCGGAGATTTTGTATAATCATGATATTCAGTGAGTATTTCATTAAAAATTAATTCCAGATTTCATCCTTAATTCCTACACACCGACCCTTTTCAACAAAAATTTTATTAATATGGCTGTATTTTCTTGTAAAACACCAGTGCTCTTTTTTTTCAGACAAACAGTCAGCTTCACGATCAGTTCTTCCATAAGGAACATTAGCATGTCTGTCATGATAACGACAGTGTATTCCTCCAAACCACCAGTTATTTTTTGCACCACTATGTCCCTGTCCTAATGCACAATCTTCAAATAATGCCAGCGTCTTTGTTCCAGAAGAAAGTACAAGTGTACCTCCTATAGAAAAATTAAGTAAATGCATATCCGGATAAGAGCTGGTATTTGTCCATCGCCAAAAGCAATTAGCTATATCTAGCGAACGATGCCTTCCAGCTCTTACAACTATTTTTTTTCTGTCAACCGAGATACCATGAAAGGGCTGATTTCGAGTAATACAGTATTTGTCCATATAAAATGAGATCGACTGAAAACTTTTTCCAACAAACGAAACTGTATTTTTATGTACTTTTTTCTTTGCTGAACTGAATAACCATACATTCTGTATAATCAATAGAAGACAAATCACAGTAAACCAGTGTCTATTTTTTTTCATGTAAAAAATTCCTCTTTTAATAAACATCAATTATTAGAAAAAATATTTTTTGAGGGCTGGTCTTAATAACTTTCCCGACAGAAATGGAGCAATTTTTGCTCTTTGGTACTAAATCATATCGGTTAAGGGTTATAAATATCGGTGTGATAAAGTTTTTATCTATTACTTGTTTTGTTCTGATTTAATCAATACACTAACGATTCTTGTGTAATCATTTACATGGTATTGATAAATAACTCAATCAATTGTTTTTGTGGTATTCTGACAATCCGTAATGTACTCGGTTTGTCAGGGACTACTAACTTTTTCCAGTAGAACATTTTGTGGCGAAAAATCTTAATAACATTGAAATGATAAATACTATTCGTTATATTTAGATTAGCTACATTTGTTATAAACTATTTTTAATTAAAATTCAAAAAATAAAAATAAAGTGAATCTTTTAATTTAAAATAATAACGCTTTCAAAAAATATAGCCTATCTGAAGAAAGAACTGTATATTATTTTTTTGTCTTAAAAAGAGAGTGTTTCTATTCGTTCAAAATGCGATCTAAATAATTGAATAGTAAATTTTAACTGACAAGGGTTTTTTCGACCACACAACATATAGCCGATCATTCACTCTTAAGTAGGAATTTTCCATCGTCAAAATCTAGTTGTGAAGAATAAGTCTTTATTAGCATGTCAAAATCATTTACTCTTTGCCATGGTGGTAGTATTTGATAGCCATCAAATATATCCGCTGCAAGCTGTTCCATATCTGCCCGTGAATTTAAATCAAACTCTTTAGCATGATAAGTTTTTTCTTCAGTAGCAGCATTATAATATGCATAAGGAAAATTATAAAAGAAAGCTTTATCCTTCAGAAATCCTACGCCACTGGCATGACGAAACCTGGGGTATGAAATCGAGCCATGTACTATCAGACCCACAGGAGCTGGACTCTCTTTAACTCTTTCTATGAACTCTACGAAAGCGTCGATAAACTCTTGCTTTGTACGATTGCCAAAGAACTTTAGCCCTGCAAGCTTTAATTTATCTCCCGAACCTACACCGCGCATATGTTGATGTATAAATAATTTTTCAATAAACATTTTCATTTTTACTTTGTTTTCTTCAGAAAGTGTATCTGATTTATATTTTTTGTTTCCTGTTAGCAGGTCAGAAAAAAATACAAAATCTTTGTAAGTTAATTCGTTCAAGTTTTCATTATTTGCTTCATTAAGCAGTGCAATATTAAGTAGATTTGAAAGACCTTGGCATACACCTATTACGATTGTATTATAGTTTTTATCCATGTACTTCACGATGTCATTCCATTGTTGATCAACGCTAATTTTATAAAGGTTATCATAAATTTTAAATGGAATTAACAACCTACGTTCACTTTTAAAAACAAATGAGTTTAGCCTTTGAATACTATTAAAAACACTACACAAAGTCCCTGCAAGCTTCACATTAATAACTACTATTAAATTCCATATTTTTGTCTTTAAAGATTTCAAGTGTATCTTTACAGCCTTCAAAAACTTTTCCCTTGGAGTCAGAAACCAAGAAGGTGTATTTTTGTACTTCTTTTCTATCCTTTCCATATAATCGATCTCAGCCCTGAATGTAATAGCGCTTTCGCTTGCAGGGGATGAATGATCAAAAGCAGCTCCGCTGTCATTTATACTAATACTTGCAAATTCCGGCATAAAAATCCCCAAATTAAATTGTATCTATTATTTTTCATAGTACATATATTGTACCGTGACTTCTCATCTGCCAATAACACATAACCCGTTGTTTTTGACTTGGTACCCTGATAGCACCACATAAGTTATCTGTATAAACAATACTGTTTGATTAGCTAATGAACT
>JAPORK010000133.1 GCA_026710285.1 Endozoicomonadaceae bacterium
ATCATATTCTTGAAGATAAAGATATAATATATTCCGATAATAATACCCTAAATGATATGTAAAAATATCAGGTAAGTGAGAAGAAAATAACAAATCCAGAGCAACGGATGCACTAATATTCTGTTTACGGCAACTTGAAATATAGCTACGTATGGCACAGAATAGTCGGGCACCTGTTTCGCTTTTGAAATATCCGGAAACTTTTTGATGGACTGACATAGTCATCCTTATATCACTTTATCCCTGATTATTTGTAAAAAGGGCTGCAGGATTAATCATGAATCGCAATACTTCTTGTTTAAAATTTCTGAGTCGTTCCAGTAAATTTCTACTTTTGCTTTTTTCCATCAATCTTTAGAAGTCTATTTTCTTTCAGCAAGGAAAAGGTTGATGTTATCATGGCTGATAGAACCATCTGGTAGCTGAGACAATCCTGTCGATGTAGTTTGATTAAATGAACTAACAGGATGGTCACTATATAAGTCAGGTAATTGTTTATTCATGGGATGTATTGTACAATACGTTAACTTTATAAAAAGTATTACTGCGTAACAGCAGTTACCAGGATCAATTAAGATACACTTTATTATCGTTATAGTACCAGGAAAAGGATTATTGAGAGTGAAACGTGCAATTATCTTATTGCTTGACTCTTTTGGAATAGGCGCTTCTGCTGATGCTGAGAAATTTGGTGATGCAGGTGCTGATACATTCGGGCATATTGCAGAGGCTTGTGCAAAAAATCAGGCAGGAACCAAAAGAACAAAACCGTTACAATTACCCAATTTAACTGCACTTGGTTTGTATCATGCAGCCAAAGCCAGTACAGGCTTATTTCATGCCGGTTTCAATGATAAGATTCCTTTAGAAGGTGCGTACGGATATGCTAAATCAATATCCACCGGTAAAGATACTTCCAGCGGTCACTGGGAGATAGCCGGAGTTCCTGTATTGTCTGAGTGGGGTTATTTCACCAGACAAACAGAGACTTTCCCCCCGGAGCTACTGAAAGACTTTATTGAAAAAGCCGGATTACCTGGAGTATTAGGCAATTGTCATGCATCAGGAACTGAAATCATTGCAGCAATGGGAAAGGAGCATTGTCGTACAGGAAAACCTATCGTTTACACTTCTGCTGACAGTGTTTTTCAGATTGCCTGCCATGAAACAACTTTTGGATTAAACCGTCTGTATGAAATTTGTCAAATTGCTCGTGAATTAGTTAATCCTTATAATATTGGTAGAGTCATTGCACGCCCATTCACAGGAGAGGATGCAAATTCTTTTATGCGTACTGGTAACCGGCACGATTATGCAGTGAAACCTCCAGAACCCACCCTGTTAGATAAACTAGTTAATGCTGGTGGTCAGGTTACAGGTATTGGTAAAATTGCTGACATCTATGCACACTGTGGTATCACAGAAGAAATCAGAGCCACAGGTCTTGAAGAACTTTTTGATAAAACAGTTCATGCCACCGAAAAAGCTAAAGATCATACACTTGTTTTTACTAATTTTGTTGACTTTGACTCTTCGTACGGACATCGTCGTGATACAGGCGGCTATGCTGATGCACTTGAATATTTTGATCGTCGTTTACCTGAATTGAGAAATATGCTCCAAAAGGAAGATTTGTTAATCATAACCGCAGATCATGGTTGTGATCCTACATTTCCGGGAAGTGATCATACACGAGAACATGTTCCAGTGTTGTTTAGTGGTCCAAAAGTTTCTGCTGTATCACTTGGTGAACGACAAAGTTTTGCTGATATGGGGCAAACACTTGCTGATTATTTTAATCTTTCTCCAATGAATTATGGTGTCTCTTTTAAAGATGTGTTATTTCCCTAAGTTGAACTAAATATGACGTGTAATTTTCTGTCCTGAACTTTATATGTACGGTAAGATTTATTCAATTTTAAAAACAGATAAGAACATCCATGTTCTGTGAAATTGATTCATGCTGTTATTTATTTTTGATTATTTATATTTTATGCATTCCGGGTGATACCTGTACCTCCACGCAAAATATCAATTATATCTGTGTTTAAATACTCTTTGGCTTTTTCTGTGCAGGAGTCACTATCAGGCTCATCAAAGGAAACCAGAGTAATTCCGTTATCTTCACAATACCCATGTTCAGTTTCAGATTTATAATTATTTAGTCTGTTTATATAGTCGTCATCAGCATCACGCATATTACTTTCATTTATAGGCATTCTGGTACAAGGGTCAGTAGGCTGTCTGTTCGGATAGTTAGTCTGGCAGGTTTGTATCCATTTTTTAAGCGTTTGTCTGTCATAATAACGTCTGATAACTGGGCTATTTGGTACTTTGTATTCCAGATAAACTGCATCGTTTATAAACGTCAGACTTATAGCATCCAAATATTCTTCTGGTATACTCTCACCTTTTTCTTGCTTCCACTCAATCAGGTTTTCATCATTTATTATTTCTTTGCCATTCCTGAAGTCGACCTTTTTTCTGCAACCATCATTTTTAATGAGTATTCCCCATCCATCTGGTTTTTTGCTTTCATCTCCCGAACCCATATATACGTGACCGTCAGAAGAAACACAAGTCACAAATTTTCTTTCTATGTTATTAATATCTTTGATGACTCCATCAAGAGGGGTTAGGTCATTTTTAGTCAGACCTTCGAAACGCCCAAGGTCTGGTATATCCAGAGTCACTTCCTGAATCTTACCTGTTTGATCTGTTTTGATTATACCTGTAAATCCACGAAGGTATTGTTTATCTGCAGGATACTTAATAATGAATTCCAATAAATTTTGTTTATTCATTTTGTGAAATTTTATTTTTGTACCTTTTTTTACATTTAGCATGTCAGCAGCTTCTTGCTGGCACAAAAGAAAACCATTTATAAAATCCAAAGGAATTAATTTTTCTTCACCTTCATTATTTTTTATCAAAAAATTACCTTTACCATACCTTTCACCATTTATAAAACATCCATCAAAAACGCGCATTCCATTCGCATCATATTCTGTTCCATGACCATGTCGTAAGTTCTTTGCATATTCTCCAGCAAAAACGCGCATTCCATTCGCATCATATTCTGTTCCATGACCATGTCGACAACCATTATCATAAACTCCTTCAAAAATCTTTTCCCCGTCTTTGTATTTTGTAACTTTACCTTGAAAATATAAATTTTCATTAAACTGACCCATAAAAATTACACCATCTGAAATCTCTAGTATAATATTGGAGCTATCCACAAAAACAGACTGTGTTTTTTTATCAACAGTGAATTTTCCCAGAATTTTACTATCTGCTGGTCCTATACAAGAAATCACCTCTCCCTCTAAAAATTGCATTTTTCCCTTTTCAAATTCTACTATTGCCTCAAATACACAGAAACTGTTACTCACCGTTGCCAATGTTATATTTTTGAGACATTTAGAGAAAAACCCCGACCAGGATGCATTGTTTGTTATTTTGATGCAAAGATCATCATCCTTTATTTTAATTTTATCTATAACTTTCGTCACAAAATCATTCACATGTTCGGTAACCTTGTCTGATGCACTGTGTATAATAGAATTAATTCCATTTTCAATTCCGCTCATCGTCATCGTGTTAATGGTATGTGTACTCATTAATTTACCTTTAAAAAATATATTTTGTAAAAAAGACGTTATACACTTAACTAACAACAACGCAGGATTTACGCATTGATAATTTCTCTGGTTGTATAACCTGAAAATCTATAAAACAGATTTATCACTTTTTTTCAACTTTTTAAACACCAGTTTTAACTATATCTCAAAACTTTACCTATTTAGCAATGGTTAAAATTTCTGTATCATATCAATATGAGTTGAAAATATTGGACTTACTTTACCAAAAGTCATTGTTGTTAAAGGGGGATACAAAAGTAGAAATCCAGTGTTTTTAAGTTG
>JAPORK010000431.1 GCA_026710285.1 Endozoicomonadaceae bacterium
CACTATTCTGCCCGCAGGATCTTGTGCTGCAATCTGTCGCCCAAATCCATCGTAAATAATCACTGAAACTCTTGCTTCAGGTCGTTTATCACTGTTAAGACACAGTGATCTTATTGAAGGTAATGGAGAGTTAGTAGCTGGTAATATCCATTGTTTAACTGGTTTGCTAAGTATATTTGCCCGTGAAACTGAGACAACAGAACGTTCTCCCTGCTTGTTTTGCTGATAACTGATCACACACCTGTCACTGTCATCATAATGCATCACAGCCATTTCACCATCGGGTAGATGAATTCGAACCACTCTGCCTGTGTCATCATAATCCTGTATGCTATCAAGTACTTTTGCAATTCCGGAGTTATCGATGTTATAACCACTTTGCCGGGTAATACGTCCATACTGATCATAATAGTTTTTCTGTACCGACCACCAGCGACCCGGTTGCTTTTTTCCTGCCTTACTGATAGCTTCGGTAAAGCTTTCCAAAACTCTTCCGGCACTGTCAAAAATGGTTTTTTCCTGCAGTCCATTCACAGTAGTAATTAGCACCTGATTGAGATTTTTAGATGTCGTATATTTGTAGTGGATACTGGCAGCAAATTCAGTACCTGTAGAACGTTCTGTTTTTATGAGCCGGTCCCACGGATCATAGTAATAACGATTACTGTCTTTTTTTTCTGCATCTGTTACCATCAGGACCTGATTTGTGAATAAACTGATTGTAACATAATATGATACAATGCGTTTATTTTCAGATAATTCAATGGTACTATACATCGTTTTAGTATAACTATCAGGGCTTTTTATATAGTAATAGTTTTTGCTCACAGTATCAGATGAATCAGCCTTATTTTGCCGACCAGTTAATATACTCCGTTTTAATAAACCGTACGTTAACAGATCTTGCGGATTATTGTAATAATAACGGGTGGTTGTCAGCTGTTGATTACCGGACTTCATTTTTTGACGATACAGTACAGAGAGATAACCTTTGCCCTTGTGATTGATTTTTTTTCGATAATAATTATATGTTGTGACTGGTGATGGTGAATCTGTATTGGCTTTGGTATCAGCAGGATACAGTGTTGTGGATTCCATCAGTGCAGAAAAAGGCCATTCTTTGGAAACAGCTGGGCAGGCAACATCACCATTTAGCGGGCAATAATGGTTAATCGTTATACGTTTGTAGACATCTGTTTGTTTGATAACTCTTCCCTGCGAATCATAATTCGCAGTTACTGTAGTTACAGCAGGTTTATCTGCTTCATCCCCCCACACCCGGGTTATTATTTTTAAGGGAAGGCTATAGGTAGAAGGTAAATCTGCAAAAGAACTGTGTGCACAGCCATCAGGTCGATCTGCATGACAAAAATAGTAGTGCACTGCGGACAAAATATGCCCGGTCCGATCACTGATCTGTCGCTCATCTGTCATCAAATGATATTTATTGTAAGTACGAATTTCCCGTATAAGACCATTATCCTGCTCAGTCTGATACGTATAACTAACCGGAGCTTCAAACAAGATATCTTTTTGTGAATCATAGGTTGTATTCAGTTTGGAGTTAAACCCGAGATAATTATGTTCATTTATATTTGTTTTACCATATCGGAAGCGGGTGATCATCACAGGCTGACCAAAACCTGGGTCTGCTGTTTCTTTAACAACGGCACACAGCGCATGTGGTGCTGCAATGTTATATGCAGAAACTTTTATTTCATCACTGCAATTATAAGTAATTCGACTAGTTAACCCTGTTGGGTAATCAACACCTGTCATAAAATGTTGTATATAGTGAAAATAAATACCATGATATGTATGGTCATTGAATGAAGGCAATGTGATACTGTGTATTTCATCATTTTTGTTATGAATTAATACAACAACTGGCTGACCGTTACTTCCCTGGCTAATAACAGAAATAGCGTGACGAGTTCTGCGCAATTTAATGATATGATTTTCATCATCCCTTATCCATTGCAATAGATGAGTACCGGGTACATAGCTGAAACGGACACTCCACCCATCCTGTTGCTCTAAACGCACTTCATAGCCTTCATGGTTAAGTGTTTCCCGCAAACCATTGGCATACGTAATTACAAAGTGTGTACTGATATCACCCTGAATAAGCATATCATGTAGTTTATGATACAGCGACCACCAGTGACCATCAGGCTGTTTTTTTAAACAAAAATTTTGTCCAAATGATGTCGTTAGTTGATGTGTAACCGGATTGAAATGGGTTAGATTCCAGCTCCAGCCTCTTCCCAGTCCATCGGGATTTGCTAAAGCACTACTACTATAATTAACTTCCAGATTAATATCAGGACCATGCCCTAAATTACTGAGCATACTTCCTGTTTTTACATAAGCATTTAGAATACCGGTACGCGGATCAACAGTGGTTCCCCAGGTTTTTTTAAAATTAAATGCGTTTGACCATTGTGATTGTTCGCCAGTCCCCGGATAATTAACTGGTTGTTTTTTTTCTGTATTCGATGCAGAATCATAATAACTATTATTTGTCGTTTTTTTTGTAACATAATCTAAGTGATAAAAACGACTACTATTTTTATTATTTAATTTATTTTTTTCTATATAAGGTACGGCACAAGATAATTTCCCTGTATAATATAATATCAACAAAAAATAAAAACACCGTCTTTTATATTGAGATAACATTTTATATCAATTAGTGACTATTTCGAATAAATATAAAAAAGATGGAAGTTTATTTCAAATCAGATGTTTTAGTTTAAAATAAACATATTATCACTTAAATAAATATCAATATATAAACCAGATATACTACATTGGTAATAAAATTTATTATTTACAAATCACAGATACTCCTTAATGCTTAAAATATTTATATTCTAAAAGTTGTTTACTTATCTTTTAATTTATATAAATATTATTTAAATAGTGAAAATAATTCTGTCTTCATAAAACTGAAACAGATGTAATTCCAGCATAAATTATATAGCAAAATTTTATCCATTATTTTCTTGTTTCAGTAATTTTCAGGGTCAATTAAGCAAATAGAAAGGTGGGAATATTTTTGTTAGTTTTAAGTGTATTTTTCATTTTAAAGATGCGTAACCAATAAAAATCAAGTAGTTTTCATATCCAGGAAAGTGAAGTATATCGTTGGCAAGCGTCTCACTAGTAACCTCCTTTTGTTGTATTTCGTCGATAGAGAATTCATAAACCTTAAATAATCGGCGATAATTCATATTAAAATCTATTTTCTCTAATATGGTAGTATGATGATGACCCAGAACCCACATATATTTAGAAGGAGTACAAGAAAACAGCAAATAACCATGATGAAACATACCAACCCTAAATGGGGAACTTAATGTTTTATCCATTATCTTAGACAAAGCCTGCAGATAAAGTTTTTTTATTGAAACACTCATATCAACATCAGAGCACTGTTGTCGTACATATAAAAATTCATCCAGTTCATTTAAACTAAGAGTTTGTCTGGTTAGCATATGTGCCAATAAAATAACACCAGTATCACAGGCTACATTGATCTTAAGTATTGCACCTTGCAATGAAGTCCATGTTTTAACAACATCTTGCATGCTGTCAAGTTGGAATGTTTGGGGAAGTACATAATTATAATAATCAAAAAATGAAAATTTAACTACTGGTTTTTCTGCCACATTAGCATGAGTATTTGATGCCACATCAGCATAAGTAAATGATCCTATCGCTGAAACAGACCTGGTGCTTGATCCAGAATTACCAGTAGCTATTGTTGAAGGATTTTCTTCAGTTTCCATCTGCTTTAATCGAAGCATCCTGGGAATAGTAAACATGTGTATTCCTTCTACCTCTTCCGCTTCATTTGTAATAGCAAAAGGCAATAAACCACTGATTCCTGCTGCAACTGAAACTGCCATTTCTGCC
>JAPORK010000385.1 GCA_026710285.1 Endozoicomonadaceae bacterium
TATTTTTAATGAAAGACAACTTATGAATAAATTAACCGGTGAGGTTTATTGTGCAATAACATATTTTATGTTAATGAATACTATAGATCACTTTCACTTAGATTTATTTGATTTTTCTTAAATGCAAGATACCAAATAAAAACTAAATTTTTATATTAAGGAGATATTTATGGATAGAGATATGATACGAATGAATAGAGATATGATACGAAAACATACCTTTGGCAAAGTTAAGCTGGAAGGTGATGAACTACGGATTCAGGAAGGAAAAAAGCAAACTTTAATAAATTTTTTTTTAGCAGCTAATCAAACAGAAAAGCAAACCTTGATCTATCGTATACTTGCTGAAAGTGACTCATTGCAAAAAAAATTATCAAGCGATAATTTTAAACACGCAGATTTTCTGCAAGACCTTCATACTAGTGTTGTAGATTATTACAAAGAACATCCGGAAGAACAAGATTCTGAAACAGAAGGATATAGCTACTCCATTGTTAAAGGAGGTCTGTTTTTTTGTTCATTAAATGGCGAAGAGATCATAATAGATCTCCCTTCATCTGCAAGCAAAGGAAATAGCAGTGGATTTCCAGATGAAGCAACTACACACCATTTAGCGCAAGCAACGGATGATCTTCGTCAGGTAGCGCAAGCAACGGATGATCTTCGTCAGGTAGCGCAAACAACGGATGATCTTTGTCAGGAACTATCTACTATGAAGCTTTCTAAGGCAATCAGTGAACAGCATAGCACAAAAACTGAGATGAATATTTACAATGAAATTATAGCGCTAATGCATCAGCCCTCTAATAGCGAACGTAATGATAAAATAATAAATAGACTCAAAAAGGAAAAAAAAATAAATAGTGAGTTTGGTTGTCGTGGTACCCCACTCTGGTGGGCTGCCAGGGCCAATGATACTTTTCTGATTAAGCAATTAATAGCAAATGGAGCAGATATTAATCAGGTAATGAGAGATGATTGCACTGTATTAGGTGTGGCTATTTATGCTTGTCCTTATAAAACTGTGCAAGCATTGTTGGACAACGGCGTTAAAATTAGAAAGGAATTGGTGTCTATTCTTGCCATAATTACTTCATTTAATAAAACGCACCCAGCATATAATAGCACAATAGACACAATGAAAGTTCTGCTTGCGGGTGGAGCACCTGTCGTGGTAGACAATAAAGAATGGGGTATTACACCAATGCAGGTGGTCAATTCCTGTCAAGACCAAGAAGTAAAAAAAGATATAATTGCTTTGATGAGCGAAGCTATAAGTATAGATCGCGATCGCAGGCAAGGGCATGCAGGACCAAGAAGAAGTCTTTTGTTTGCTTTTACCGAGGTAGATAAAGGAGTTAATCAACAGCAGCTTGCAGCAATCAATAATATTACAAAACAAAAATTAGGAATAGATCTGGATGAGTGGTTGTGCGAGACATGGATCCCGTAAAAAGCAGACATTACTCTTGCTTTCACAAAAATAGTGTTGCCCGTAAAACGGGCAAAGCTGTAAGCTGATACAACAACAAAAATACCTGAACAGGATATGACCATCTCTATTTGTAACAGCAAACAATGCCCCTGGGAATTGAATTATAGTGGATTTGACCTCTTCTCTACCTCGGAGCTGCCTCTGAGTCACATTTTTTAAACTATACCAATTCCACTTGAAAATATTGGATTCACTTCATCGGAATTTATTGTTATTAAAGGATTATGCAAGAATGAAACCCAGTGTTTTGAAGTTGAATAGGTACATAACTTTTACCCTGGCAGGCTTGTCTTCTGACGAACATAAAAAAAACACTACCATACTCAGCCTTTCACAATCGTGGACTACTAAGCGGAGTCAAAGCTATGCAGCAAGAGACAAAACTATCGGGATAAAAATCACAAACTGAAAAATATGACTAAAGAGACGGCTTAAGAAGAAAGTTTTACAGTGTATCTGATGAAATCAATATATACCGTCTGTTATTTTCAGCCATGCAATACCAAAGATAAAACTTTTTATAATGAATTTCTTTCATTTCTGCATCTGTTTGCGTAATCTTGAAAATAGAACAGTTAGTTTTTTTATGCCGTATAAATATAATACTGATATCAGTCATTTTATTAATACTGATTATCAATAATCCGCAAAATAAAAAACAAGAGGATGACTATGTCCCTGTTCCAACAATTTAAAAACAGGTATGACGCAATACAGCAAGAGGAAATGAGTCTGCAAGAGTACCTTGAACTCTGCAGAGAAGACAAAACTGCCTATGCCAATGCTGCCGAAAGAATGCTGCTAGCGATAGGAGAACCTGAAATCATAGACACGTCACAAGACGTGCGCTTATCACGCATTTTTTCCAACAAAGTCATTAAACGCTACGCTAAATTTTCTGAATTTTATGGCATGGAAGAGGCAATAGAGCAAATTGTTTCTTATTTCCGTCATGCTGCTCAGGGACTGGAAGAAAAAAAGCAAATTCTTTATCTTTTAGGTCCTGTGGGTGGCGGAAAATCTTCTCTGGCCGAACGCTTCAAACAATTAATGCAGGCAACACCCTTTTATGCGATAAAGGGTTCTCCGGTTTTTGAATCACCGCTTTGCCTGTTTGATATTAATGAAGACGGAGATATCTTACAGGAAGAGTATGGTATCGAAAAACGCTACCTGCGCAATATTATCTCTCCCTGGGCAGTCAAGCGGTTAAATGAATATGGTGGTGACATCTCTAAGTTCAGAGTCGTTAAACTCTATCCAAACATTTTAAATCAAATCGCTATCGCAAAGACTGAACCTGGAGATGAAAACAATCAGGATATCTCCTCACTGGTCGGTAAAGTCGATATACGCAAGTTGGAAAACTTTTCTCAGAACGATCCAGATGCTTATAGTTTTTGTGGTGCTTTGTGTCGTGCAAATCAGGGTATTATGGAGTTTGTGGAGATGTTCAAAGCGCCCATAAAAGTATTACACCCACTGCTGACAGCTACCCAGGAAGGCAATTACAATGGTACAGAAGGTATGGGAGCCATCCCTTTTGATGGCATTATTCTAGCACACTCCAATGAATCTGAATGGCAAAGCTTCCGCAACAATAAAACCAATGAAGCGTTTATAGACCGGGTTAATATTGTTAAAGTTCCTTATTGCATCCGGGTGAGTGAAGAGATAAAAATTTATGAGAAATTGCTACAAAACAGCTCACTCAAAAATGCACCCTGCGCACCCGATACACTGCGTATGTTAAGTCAGTTTAGTATCCTGTCGCGTATTGAAGAGCCAGAAAATTCCAGTCTTTTTTCAAAGATGCGCATTTATGATGGTGAAAACCTCAAAGATACCGATCCACAGGCAAAACCATTACAGGAATATAAAGATGCTGCCGGTGTTAATGAAGGCATGCACGGTTTATCAACCCGCTTTGCATTTAAAATCCTTTCTAAAGTTTTTAATTTTGAGACAAGCGAAGTGGCAGCTAATCCTGTCCATCTGCTGTTTGTTCTGGAAAAAGAGATAAAACAGCAACAATTCTCTCAGGAAGTGCATGATAATTACCTCCGCTTTCATTTTGAAGTTGAATTGGTATATTCAGGTGTTGATGCTGTGCAGAACAAAACTTATAAAAATTTAATTCTGTCTCCCGTATATTGAGTTTTTCATATTTAAGGAGTTTATTCAGTTTTATCTTCCACAGGCATGTTTCTTATGTGTTTAATACCCTGTTCATCAGAGCATCACGCATTTGATATTGGAGTAATAATTTTTCCAGGTTTATATGTTTGTCAGGACATTGTGCATAAATGGAATGAACCAGCCGAAACACATCTAAACGCTCCGGACCTTTTTCAATATTATCAAGTGATAGTGAAGA
>JAPORK010000145.1 GCA_026710285.1 Endozoicomonadaceae bacterium
TGTAAATGTATAATCCTGCTGTATAATAGCTGGTGCTGTTTTCAGGTTATCACCCTTAAATGCTGTATCATGCGGACAAAGCCTGTTATCTCCTTCACAATTCATTGAAACCAGATTATCCATAAGGTCATAACGATAATTTATTGTTGCCTGATTATTTTGATCATCACTCCGTTGTAAGTGGGTAATATTTCCATCAGCATCATAAACAAAAGATTCAGCGTGTAGCGGTTTTCCATTAATGCTGTCTTTTACTGTTTCTACCTGACCCCATGGATTATAAGTAAACATACGTATCATACCACTTCCATATACTTTTTTTACGATACGGGAAAAAGGATCGTATACTAACTGTTCAATTGCTGTTGTATTACCAGTATTTTCCTGATATATTTTCTCTGCAGGTCTGACCAGTTTGTCAAAGATATAATTGATTTTATTATGCTGAGAATCTGTACAACTGACAAGGTGATGGTAACTATTGTAAACCAACGTTTCAGTACTGTTTACATATCCGTTAATACCTTTATGTACCGTACTTTCTAATAGCCCGTCATTTCGATAATGATAAGTGGTCACACCGGTATTATCAGTCACTGTCAATGGTTTATGATTAGTATGATCATAACTAATCTGTAAAAATGTTTTACCATCAAGACTGTCCGCTAAAGCAGTCCAAAATTTTTAAAAGAAAAAATTATATGATGTCCATTGGCTTTATCAATAGCAGATAACTGACCATTAATATTATAATGATAAGTGGTTTTTTTACCATCTTCTTTTGCAAACCACAATTTTTGACCTGCTGCATTAAAGCCTGCCGATGCCAGCAGATATTGCCCTCCCTGTACAGGCATAACCAGATGCTGAATAACATGACCGGTCAGATCATAAACGTTATGTATTTTATCTCCCATAGGGCTGATTATATCTGTTACATCTCCAAAACTGTCATATTGTTTTTTTACGACTCTGCCCATAGGATCGATAGTACTGACAAGACGATCAAAACCATTGTAGGTCATTCTGGAAACTCTTGCACCTGGCTGTTTATCTCCCTGTGTACAGAGTGTGCTGACAGAAGGCAGAGTGCCTTTCGTTGCTGGTAATACAATCTGTTCAACCGGTTTTCCTGTTACACTGCTAAGACCTATGGTTATAGCAGTACGATTGTCTTGTGCATCTTCTGTGTAGTGGAGCTCACAGCGGTATGCATTATCATATTTGGTAACATCTGTTTCTCCATCAGGCAGATATTTTCTGATTAAACGACCAAGAACATCATAATCAAAACGGGTAGTCAGCGCTACCGGCACTCCCTGAGTCTGTGTATAAAGTGTACTCGTTGCCACTTCTCCTTCAGCATTGTAACTGATCTTTGTTTGTTGCTGCCACAATCCAGGTTGAAGATGTCCCGAAAGATCAGTTTTTTCAAGATATGTCGCCAGTTTTCTACCTGTACCATCAAAAACTACTTTTTTCTGCATGCCATCAGGTGCTGTTACAATCACACTGTTTTCATTTGCAGATAATCGGTACTGATTCCGGATTGTAGCTGCAAAAGGTGTACCGATTGCATCCGTACGTTCTATCAGCCGACCCAGTGCATCATACTTAAAGGTTTGAATATTTTTTTTATCTTCAGAAATTACCCGTAGGGCTTTAGGCATAAATAAGCTTTTTTCAGTTATTACTGATGATACAGTATGTTTATTTGCTATATCAATATAAATGGAAGTGGTTTCAGTACCATTGTTATTTAAGACGTACTGATAATGATGTGTAATTGCCTTAACACTACCAGCAGGAAGATCACTGCCTGTGAGCTGTTTCTGTTTTAACAAACCATAAGTCAGTGGATTATTTTCATCCTGATAGTATTCATGTATTTCTGTCCGTTGTTCATCACCACTTTGAACTTCATTTTTATAGAGTACCAGCGTATAACCTGATTTATTTCGGTTGTCTTCTTTTTGGTAACTCATTGTTGTTATCACCGGGGTTAGCAGAGTACTGTTTTTTACCGGAGCCGGAAAAAGTTCTGTCTCTTCTGCTAAAGCAGCTACCGGCCAGCCAACTGGTGCAGCAGGACAGTGACTGTCACCACTTTGGGGACAGTACTTTGTTTCTGTTGTGCGACCATAGCTATCGGTTTGACTGATTAACCGTCCGTAATCATCATAACTTCTGTTGACTACCGCATCTATCGGTGCAGACAGATTATCTCCCCAGTTTTTAGTAACAATCTTTAAAGGCAGAGAATAAGTAGCGGGTAGCTGCTCAAAAGAAGTATTTGCACAACCATCTCTTTTATCTGTACGACAAAAATAAACTTCAGTCTCATTGAGTGCCTTCTTCGTTTTATCACTGACCGTTTTAGTATCAATTAACAAATGATATTTGTTATAAGTTCTAAATGTTTGTATCTGACCGTTATCTTCTTTTGTCTGATAAGTATAACCAGAAGGTGCCTCAAACAGTATATCTTTCTTTAAACCAGGTAGTGCAGTTAAACCAGAATTGAAACCAAGGTAATCATGGCTGTCACTGTTAGTCGAAGTATAGCTGTAATCTATATCCATCGGTGGCTGATTTGCACCGGGAATGGTTTTTACATGCTTAATCACACACATGGATGCAAAGGGTTGTGATGCATTGAGATTACTCATAATACCGGGTAATTTCATTGCATGACTACAATCATAAGTAAATTGTTTTTCCATTCCGGTAAAGTAGTGAATCCCTGTCAGTAGATCCTCACCGTTATGGGTATTGTAACTTAAATGAACCAACCCGGAATTATTAGTAGTCTGCTGATGATTACTTCCCGGAAACCAGATATTATGTACTTCATCATTTTCCAAACCAATACGTACACTGACCGGATTTCCCTGAACATCATAACTGTTAACAGTCAGATAGTTATCTTTTCTTGTCAACCAGATTGAATGACCATTATCGTCAGTTATTTTTTTTAAAATATGGCTTCCGGACATATAATCAAAATTAACACCCTCTCCATTTTGTTGTTCCATACGAATTTCATAACCGTCATGGTCTAAAATATCCTGTAATCCGTTGGTTGATCTAATGACAAAATTCCCTTTTTTATCGTTGGTAATGATGACATCTTTCAGCTTGTGATACAGTGGATGCCAGCTTCCATCAGGCTGTTGTTCGAGAAAAAAACTTTTTCCTCCTGCCGTGTTTAACTGATGAGTAGCCGGATTGTAGTGAGTAAGATTCCATGCCCAACCCCGTCCTAAATGATCCGGATCACCTTTTGCGCCACTGTTATAATTCATTTCCAGATCAATATCAGGACCATGACCAAAATTACTCTGCAATACACCCGTTTTTATAGAAACAAGCAGCATACCCGTCCTGGGATCTACCTCACTGTTTCCACTTTTAGCAAAATTAAAAGAGTTGGACCATATGGACAAACCACCACCTGATTCAGCCATTAACAAGCTATGTGGATTCGTTTTATTTTTTTTAATTGCCACATTTTTATCTGAAGTATTTTTTTTTATTAATCTTTTCTTATTCGTGTAAGCACTATTTTGGTGAGGTTTGATTTTTCCAAAAGCTAAGCTTATTTTTCCAAAAGATAAACATAAAAATAGGAATATCAGCATATTCGGATTAAAATACATCCGTTTATTTATTATTTTTATAATCTGCATATCTCCATCCATAACCTAATTTTAGTTAAATTTATAATATGAGTTGTATTCTAACATATACGGAACTTTATTGAATTTAGACAAGAAATATTTATTTTAGTTTTATCTTATTTAAACTATATAAAATTCTTATTTTTTGATAAAACGACAAAAAAATTTTATGTTTATTGATATGATAAT
>JAPORK010000482.1 GCA_026710285.1 Endozoicomonadaceae bacterium
CAGCCGATGACCAGCGTTTTTGCAGCAGAGGAAGAACGCGCTGGCGGAGAAAATTTCTTGTATAACCAGTGTCACTGTTTGAGTCATCCTCTACCCAGGACAGATTATGTTGTTGAGCATACTGCTGTATCATCGCCCGGCTGCTTGTGAATAGAGGACGAAAGACAAAGCCATTCCCCAACTTTCTTTGTTGTGGTATTGCGCTTAATCCGTAAGGATCGCTTCCCCGTAACAGGCGAAAAAGCACAGTTTCGGCCTGATCATTTTGATGATGCCCCTGGAAAAGATATTCACCTTCCTGCAAATATTTGGTAAATATTCGATAGCGTGCTTCTCTTGCAATGCGTTCTGTACCTTTACGCCGGACATCAGGTAACTGCACTGTTTCAACATGCAATGGTATGTTCCAGCAATTGCAAAGCTGTTCACAAAAAATCATCCACTGCTCCGATGCCGGATTCAAATTATGATTGATATGAATAGCACGTAAGTTTTTTATTTTTCGTTGATTTTTTTTTTGTAAACAGAGGTGAAGTAAAACAACAGAGTCAATACCACCACTTAAGGCGACAGAAACAGCCTGTGTTGTTTCTGTGTGTGGAAGATCAAAGTGAATTGCTGCTGACATTCGTAATACTAAGATACACTGGCTAAAGTTCAGGCAACACCAAAAGCCTGCATACGTTCATAACGTTGATTAACTAGATCATTAGCTGAAAGCAGAGACAGATTATCCAGCTCTTCAATAAGTGCTTCTTTTATATTATTTGCAGTGCCCTGATAATCCCGGTGTGCTCCTCCTGATGCTTCAGGAATCAGATTATCAACCAAACCAAGCTTCAGTAGTTGTTGTGCATGAACACCCATTGCTTCAGCTGCTTCAGCTGCTTTATCTGCTGTTTTCCATAAAATAGACGCACATCCTTCCGGAGAAATAACCGAATAGGTTGAATACTGTAAAGCAAGCAAACGGTTGCATACGCCAATAGCAAGCGCACCACCTGAACCACCTTCACCAATAACCGTAGAAATGACTGGCACCTTAAGACGAGACATCACTGCAAGATTGTGAGCAATGGCTTCTCCCTGACCTCTTTCTTCAGCATCAATACCAGGATAAGCGCCCGGCGTATCAATGAAAGTAAGTATTGGGAGCCTGAATCGTTCTGCCATCTCCATAAGGCGACACGCTTTTCGATAGCCTTCCGGACGGGGCATACCAAAATTACGCGCTACTTTTTCTTTGGTTTCCCGACCTTTCTGATGCCCAATAACCATAACGGGCTTACCGTCTAATTCGGCAATACCTCCAACAATTGCTTTATCATCAGAAAACCGTCTATCACCATGTAGTTCATCAAAACTATCAAAAATTATTGGGATATAATCAAGTGTATGTGGTCTGTGTGGATGGCGGGCAATTTGCACAGTTTGCCATGGAGTCAGATCTTTGAAGATACTCTCCAGTAGTTTTTCACATTTTTCTTCCAGTTTTGCAATCTCTTCATTCAAACTGAGTCCATTGTCTGTACTAACCAGCCGTAATTCTTCAATTTTGGCTTCAAGTTCAACGATGGGCTGTTCAAATTCCAGATAATCCTGATTCATATGCACTACTACCTACGATGATAATACGCTGTTAATTTCATAACGATATGGTTTTATAACTAAACTTACAGATAATATCACTATCTTTATAAACAGAAAATCTAAAGGTAACATTATCAGTTGTCATCCACAATATTTTGGTTATTTTTGTATTCAAACATAATTTTCAGACATCCAAATGGCTTTGTTAGTTTCTGATTCAAAGTAAATTTTCTTTACTGTCTGTAAAAATAAGTTTAAATAAATAATTTAAATTCCCATAAGCAAATTGTTTGCAAAAAACAATTCTGAGAATTGCCTCCAACATTGTAACGTATTGAGTTATAACATGTGTATAAATTTTTATCTAAATTGCAAAATGTTGGTAAAAAACCAACAGAGATTATTCAGCGGGAAGATGTACGCATTAAAATTCAGTGCTTATGATACCATTGAAAATAGCTTTCGGCGAGAAATTTTGTACATTTTTCCCAGATTCATACATAGACGGAAACAGACAGAAAACAGAGTCCGAATCCCATCGAAGGTTATGGTGAGAAATGCTACGGTTCATGATGAACCATGAAGTTCTGTTTGTTGGTACCCGGGAGATATCTGATGCAAGAATGGACAGGGGTTCATCAGAAAAATTTCAGCTGCTCCAACAGTAAAGACCAGTCTTCGAATATTTTGCGGCAGACACAGCTCTTTTTCTGTCTGTAATAAACAAAATGTTAGTGCTGTGATTGCCCGAAGTGGTTATTTTTTTAGGATAACAGGTCTGATATTTTTGCGTATCAGTCTGAAAAACCTCTGTTTTTTTGTATGTTTTACTTCTTGGGTTTTACTCTGTTCTCCGCACTTGCTGATTTATAAACGCGCTTAGAATTCACTGTTTTTGACTGTTTTGACCGGGGGGAACGGGCAGACATCCATGACAAACCTACTCTGTGTAACAACCCATATACTGCTGTTTTTCCACAGGTTACTCCAAATTCTTTTTCTAACAATTGTTTGATATCATTGCCTGTTATATTTCCATTATCTTTTAGTTGTTGTGCTTTTAGTACAGCTTGTTTAAATGCTTCCTCATCTGTAATAGGAAGACATTTTTTGCGACCTCTTCCTCCCTGATCTTTCATTGCTTCCAGTCCACCTTGTTTAAATCTTCGCAACCAGTCATGTACAGCATCTTTTGTGACGCTTAAACATTCTGCTGTTTCTTTAACAGAGTAGCTCTGTTGTAGCAAAGCAAGACCTAGCAGACGAATGCATTCCCGATTATCTGCTGCATGACGCGCAGCATTATGAAAGTTAACTTTAAAAAAATCATCAGGAAACTGTGGTGCTCGTGACATAGTAATATAGCCCTTTTACTCAAGTATTCATTACACAGGAGCAGCTGAAATTCTCAACATGCTCATAAAATTAAAAAAGTTTAAAACAAAAAAATAACATTATACATAAAAATCAACAAGTCTTAATTTTTTATTAATCAGCAAAATTGAGGATTGTTTTTTATCAGTTTTTATAACAGCTGCCTGAAAATTGCTTTGAGATATAAAGTGTAAAAGCTTTTATCTTTAATGTACAAACCTATATATAAAACAGATAAATATAAATACAATAAATTTTGACTTGCATAACAAACACAATTCAAAATTATTATGATAAACATTTTCGATTTTAGCAATAAATTTACTTTTCTTCAGTACCGGTCGCTGGCACTTAGCGGTTTGATATTGTTCCTTTGTTCTTTTTCATATTACTTTAAATTATTTGTCATATTTGTAAAGTTTTTGCTCCTCTTGCCTGACCCATCTTTAATTGCCTAAAAAATATTGAAATCATATGCTTAATGCTTAAGATACAAATTTAAATTTCCAGTGAACTTTAAAAAAACCAGTTCGGAGTTTTTGATTTAATAAAAAATCCTTGCTTAACAAATAAATAACGCTGAAAAGCTGCGTTATTCTGGCAGGGATTGCCAGAATCTAGTAGCAGAGAAGTTATATTTTCGTGATAATTATTCTTTAATGGATTCCTGTTTTCGCAGGAATGACCGCATATTTTTGAAAATAATGACATAAAACATAGTATATTGTGCTAACAAATCTCCGAGCTGGGGTTTAAAAAATTAAAACAAAAGTATCTAAATAGCTGATTTATAAGACTTTTCCTTTTGATCGATTTGAGCAATCTTTTTAAAATCAGTGGATTGCGAAGAAAGTTTGAATGGTTACTTATTAAAAAAGTCGTGGGCATGCCGGTAATG
>JAPORK010000565.1 GCA_026710285.1 Endozoicomonadaceae bacterium
TTTCAGCTAATTATTTTGCAAATTTAAAAATGATGGTATTCAAACCTGACCGGCGTACGACCTGCTGTTTACAAGGTGTTTGTCAGACCCAATTTGAGTCACTACCTCTTAACAGCAGACCATAACGTTGACTAAGAGATAATTAGCCTCGAAATAGTCGTGACAGAGACAGTCTTCTCAGGAGGTGGGGATGTCAGGTTAATCCGATGGCGTAATGTGGAAAAAAATATAGGCATCAGGCATTTTTTTCAGTAAATTATCTTTTATTTTATTGCCAATTTCATGAGTTTGTTTGAGCGTTAAAGTGCTTTTCATATACAGATTAAACTGGATAACCGGACGATTATTGCATTGACGGGTACGTAACTCACCAAAACCCTGAATCTCTTTTTCTTCCATGATCGTGTTACGGATAACCTCCAGCTCCTCTTTTGAAAGTGCTTTGTCCATTAAAAAATCAACAGCATTCCAGGCCAATTTTTTTACGCTGTACAGCATAATCAGCGCAATTGCAATACTGATAACAGGATCAGCCTGTTTATAGCCGTATTTACTTAATAATAATGCTATCAGCACACCAATGTTAACAAAGATATCCATTTTATAATGTGCGGCATCTGCTTTAATAGCGGTGGAATTAGTCTTTGATATAACATAGTTTTGCAGTAAGACTAAACCCGTTGTAATTAAAGAGCAGATAATCATTGCTGCAATGGCAACATTCGCCTGGTTAATTTCAAACCCGGAATGTAAATCACTAATGGCATAAAAAATAAGATAAAATGCAGAACCTGCAATAAATGATGCCTGAACCAGTGCTGCTAAATGCTCTGCTTTACCATGTCCAAAATGATGATCTTCATCTTCGGGTTTTACGGCAATTTTGACAGCAAAAAAGCTAATCAATGAGGCGACCATATCTAAAACAGAATCCAGAGACGATGCCAGGACACTGGTAGAATTACTGAGAAACCAGATGGACAATTTAATGATGACTAACAGTACAGCAGTACTGGTTGATGCTATTGTGGCAATTTTAATGAGCCGGGCATAACTATCACCGGGTGCAAATAGCGTGTTTCTTTCAGGAGTCATAGATAGCCTCATGGTTTACCAAAAAACCGGTAATCGTTATTTCAACAGTTTAAATGTTTGTTATAAATTATCAGTTTAAAGGATTTTTATGTGATTAAATATAAAAACTTTTTTAAATCAATAATTTGAGTGTTTTTCTGTTGTCATTTCTAAATACTGTACAGAGCATGGTATTTTAAAAATATAAACAATGGGTTATTTTTTATAGTCTGACCTGTATTTGTATTCATTATACAAAACACGACTTCATACAGACTACACCTGTTATCAGAATAAATAAAAAAGTAACGACTATTATATTATGAAAAATAAATAGCGCAACTATTGCGTAACAGTATATAAGTGCACGAATATTTTGGTGCACAACAGCGTGTGACTGCTTTACCAGCCAGGCGCTCTACAGCAAAACAGCGCTTAGCATGCCGGTATAATTAATGTGCAATTCCGGGAGCATGGTGATAAAAAAAGTCAGCTAATATTTCCTGGCTGGTTCTGTCGTTAGCATCAGGTGCTGTTTGCCAGCCATCAGGCAGTGGTTGCCAGCCCATTGCAGCAGGATCAATAGATTCTCCGCTGGCTAACCGGGAGCAATACTCAGTATTAATTTTAGCCAGTTCATTCTGAAACAGTTTTCCTCCTGCGTCCATCGCTTTGCCTGCTGCTTTTGTATCGGGTAGTGTCTTCTTGTGGTCTTCTATTGTATTATGATCAGAAAATTTATCCCAGGCACCTGCCATTGTTTTAAAAGCAGGATCGTTTCCCTCCAGTTTTAACAGTCTGTCTTTAAAAATGAATTTAGTTTGTACTGCAAATTTCATTATATTGGAAGGGTCACTTATAAGATCATCGGGTGTAATTACAGTGTCAGGACAATTTTTTAGTGCAGGAGAATCTTTCTGTAAAGAAGGGTTTACAGATTGTTTAAGTTCTGTTATTTGCTGGGTATCTGCGTCCATTTGTAGCTGTGTTATTCGGCTTGGACCTACGGCAGCCAGCATGTTGGCATCAAGTAACCCTGCCTGATAAACCTTATGAACATTTTCAGCACACTGATCTATATTACCCTGGCTCATTGCGGCCAGAAGATCAGGCGTATACTGTTCAATAATCTCAGGTGATCCACCTTCTTGCTCAATTATTTCTAATATGGCAGGTGTTGCTTCAGTAGGACGATCGCTTCCATCACAGGCGCCTATAAAAGCAGTTAAACAGTTTTGTCTGATTTCTTCTGGCAAATGTCTTATTGCCTCTGCAAGCTCTGCTGTTATATTGTTTTCAAGCAGAAAAGATACTACTGCCTGATTTTCTTCTCTTGTACCCCCGCGTAAATGTTCCAGCCCTGTCTTTGTTAAAGTTTGATTAATAGACTTTAAAAGCTCTTTTGTGCCTGTAATGCGGTCCTGTATTTTCTCAAGCTCTTTGCCTTTATCTGCTTTTTTATCAAGATCTGCTTCCTTTTTTTCTAAAAATTCTTTTGCTGTACTCTGTAAATTCGCAAGTACATTGATTTTTTCAAAAGATGAAGAAAACTCTGTTTTATGATATTTTTTCAGTTCAGAGAGAAGACCTTTCAATGTTTTGCTTTGAAAGTGACCACCCGGATCTCCGGCTATTGCAGTAAATTGTTCTGCTGTCAGAGGCTCATCATGTCGGGCAGATTGCGCAGTTGCCAGATTGCTTACTGTTCTTTCAGCTAAAGGGGTATTCGCTGGCGTACTCTTTGCCGATCCGGTGGGGCTGGCTGGTAAAGCAGGCGTGGCATCATTTTGTACCTGCACATTGCGATTAAAAGCAAGTCCTGTGGGGCGTTTGCTCAAAACTTGAGAAGATCGGGGTAAACTGTCGGATACAATGACACCGCTATTTCCACCAATAGGTTGACCCATTTGTATTTTCCTTTTTAGTCCATTTTCATTGTTTATGATAGCTGACATCGGCGCTGTGTTGTAAAATGTTTACAGGCTGTATAAATACTATTATCTGTAAGCGACTATATGCTTATGTTCCCGGAGATCAGGTCTGCTATGCTACTCATCAACTGTTTACTGGTAATCAGCAGTGCGCTGATACTGCTTTCTACAGTGATATTTTGTATGATTAATGGTATTGCTTCCATGCCATCATCAGCAAAGGTATTCATTGCACTTGAACACCATCTGCCTGAAAAAATTACCGGCGATATTATCGAAGCAGGTGCAGGCTGGGGCGGTATGGCACTATGGCTGGCACAGCGCTATCCACAAAATACCATCTGTGCGTGGGAAAATGCATGGTTGCCCTTTGGTATATTATGGATACGGGCAAAATACAGTAATCAAAAAAATCTGCAGGTGAAATACGGTAGCTTTTTACAGCAGCCGCTTGATTCAGTAGGGCTTATCTACACTTTTTTATGCCGAAAAGGCATGCAGAAGGTATGCAAATGGATACATGGAACACCGTCTGTTTCTTTATTGCTGGTGAGTTATATGTTTTCTCTGCCTGATACAAAACCCGATAAAACCGTTCATTTAAATAATCAGCTGGTTAATGAATTATTATTTTATTTTTATCGCTGAATTTATAACAGGTCATTGATGGATAAAAATTAAAAATAGCAGATGCCGTTAAAAGCAGTAATGATTGCGCAGTATTTGAGAAATCATCTAAAAATGTTCTGGGATGAGAAAACCCAAGGCTTACGCACCAAGAGAATCATTCTCATTTGGAGTTTCATATAACACTTTTTT
>JAPORK010000393.1 GCA_026710285.1 Endozoicomonadaceae bacterium
AATCCATACAGATATTTGAGGAAATGAGTAATGAAAAAAAGTCTTTATCACACACTACTGTTTATTTTTTCAGCAACTTTGAGCATTTTAACAATCTTGTTTAGTTGTAATGGATGGGGAAGGTCTGGAAATAAAAATATTACTTATTTAATTACAATGGATTTTGATCCAAATACAAATAATTTTAGTAATGGACAGGTTAAAGTTACCAGAGATGATACCGGAGCTGATATTTCAAATCTCAGAACACCAAGTGGAAAAAAAACACATCTGGAAATACATAATGAAGATCCACTACCTGCAAATATTTATGCAATAAAATTGATAACAATAAGAGATTCCATTGCTGTTGCAAAAAAAAAAGCCAATTGATTTTTGTAAATCTTGGTGTAGAGCTGATTCCGTGGGATTAAACAGATCAGGCTCACGAGTTCCTTTGACTTTAAACAATAAGGGTAATACTAATTCTATAACGTTTACCGGATGGTTTATTTATTCATTCTTTGGAGATGAAAATAAATCTGATGGATCCAACAACAATTTTCAAGTTCGCACAAAAAAAAATGGTAAATGTAAGGTACATTATGGATATAAAAATGCCAAACCAATTATATCAATTAGTAATAGATATAAACAAAATTGTATATCTCTGACAACACGTTATAATGTCAAGAATGGTCCAAAGCCTATACTACCTATAACCGGATCTATGCAGATTGTTTTTGATGAATTAAAAACAGAATTAAAAAAGCCAGAACATCCAGCTGGTTTATATGAAGGTTCCACATTATATACAGGAGATAGTGTATTTCATTTCAAAGTACGCAAATTATCTTCCATTAAAAGTGGTGAAAAAAATAATCTTACAGTTGATCTGAAGTGATACTGTCCAGCAGGGCAAAGGTCTGTACGGAATATACGTTAATGGGCGTGCAATATTTTCTGTTAACGGTTCATGGAATCTATCACAGTCATTACTATTGACTATGGCTAAAAATACACCATTGCATTGTCCTTATCTTCCTCTGGACTTAAAAACCATCAAAGAGAAGATATTAGGCGTAACGCCGAATCCACAAGATGTTTCCTGTGATTTATATATGCCTTACAAGGTATACGTGACCGACCTGGATTCTGGCAAACGCCATCCATGGATAGACGGACAAGCATTGAAAATCAAACCTGCAAAGATGAATTCCTTTCGAAGGGCGCTCGATATTGATTTTACTATTACTTCGCACCTTGAACCAAAACAAAAATCCGGGTCGTTTTCAATACCTGTGACTGTAAATGCAGAACTTGCTCCTCTTTAACGTTAAAGCTTTAAATTAACCTTGCAAAATTATTTTTTTCAACGAATGATTTCAGAAAATATTTCAGTTTTCCGGCATAACCTGATACCAAATATCATCAGTTGTGACATTATCAGCCAATAAAAATGGTAAGGCACTTGGTTTTGCTGAGTTGGCAGTGAGCTTTCATTCGAATATATCGCAGCTTATCTGCCCATTGATTGTCCTGAATATGTTATAATGAAATGAGTTGTTAAATTTTCCCCATAATTCAAAATAAGTTTTATACTTATTTGGCAATACTTAATTACCTAATCTGCTTTTAATAAAAATATGAACAGGCAGGTTTTTATTTAATGATCAGTTTATAAAAATAATGTATAACTTAATGCTGTTTTTATACATTATCTGATAACAAATAAAACCCAAACTTAAAAAAAACCAGTGCAGAGATTAACTTTATGACCATGTACAAAGCTCCTTTACGTGATATTCGGTTTGTTACAGAAGAATTACTTGATTACCCATCACACTACCAGCAGTTTGATCAGGGTAAAGAAGCCACACCGGACATCATCAACGCAATTCTTGAAGAAGGTGCACGTTTTTGCGAAGAAGTGCTTGCGCCTTTAAACAGAGCTGGTGATGAAGAAGGATGTCGGCTTGAAGGGCATGATGTAAAAACACCGGAAGGTTTTCGTAACGCTTATCAGCAATATATTGATAACGGATGGTCTGCCATGTCGCAACCAGAAGAAATGGGCGGACAGGGATTACCGGAATCGTTGGGTATCATGGTCAATGAAATGATGGCAGAGGCAAACTGGGCATGGAATATGTACCCAGGATTAAGCCATGGCGCCACGGCAACGTTAACGCGTCACGGAACAGAACAACAGAAAAAAACCTATTTGCAGCCATTAATTTCCGGACAGTGGACTGGAACCATGTGCCTTACTGAATCGCATTGTGGTTCCGATCTTGGATTACTCAAAACCAAAGCAATACCCAAGGAAGATGGTAGCTATCGGCTTGAAGGTAGTAAAATTTTTATCTCTTCCGGAGAACATGATTTATCTGACAATATTATCCATATCGTCCTTGCTCGTCTTCCCGATGCACCGGCGGGTACAAAGGGTATTTCACTGTTTCTTGTGCCTAAATTTCTTGTTGATCAGCAGGGTCAGACAGGGGAGCGCAATAAGGTTTACTGCGGTTCTCTGGAGAAGAAAATGGGTATTCATGGCAATGCAACCTGTGTACTCAATTTTGAAGAAGCCACCGGTTTTCTGATTGGACCTGCTAATAAAGGTTTATCCTGCATGTTTACCTTTATGAATTTTGCCCGCCTTGGAACAGGATTGCAGGGGCTGGCACATTCAGAAATTGCCTGGCAGAATGCCTGGAGATATACCAGAGAACGTAAGCAGGGTCGGTTGTTGAGTGAACTTGATCAGCCTGATGCAAAAACTCGGTTACTCACTGAACACGCTGATGTGCGGCGTATGTTACTGACCATCAAAGTCTTTACTGAAGGTAACCGTGCATTGTACTACTATATTTGCAAACAGGCCGATCTGTTTTTGTACGCATCGGATGAAGCGGTTCGCCAGCACGCAGAACAGCTAATGGAATTTCTTACTCCTATCTGCAAAGCTTTTATGACAGAAACCGCACTGGAATCTGCCACGCTGGGTATTCAGTGTTTTGGTGGTCATGGTTATATCCGTGAATATGGCATGGAACAAAACTTAAGAGATGCACGCATTGCCACCATCTATGAAGGCACGACCTATATTCAATCTCTGGATCTATTAGGACGCAAAGTGCTGCTGACACAAGGGGAGCTGTTACGAAAATTTACTAAAATTATCCATAAATTTTGTAAACAGCATGAAAATAATGAGTCTATAAAAACCTACATAGATAAACTCTCTGCACTGAATAAACTATGGGGTGATCTGAGTCTTGCTATCGGTATGAAAGCCCTGGAAGATCGGGAAGAAACAGGTGCTGCCGCTTATGATTATATGATGCTTTCCGGCTATATCTGTCTGGCTTGGGTATGGGCAGATATGGCAAGAGTTGCCAGTGAGAAACTGGCTGAAAATTCTGCAGATGCTACTTTTTATACGCAAAAAAAAGAAGCAGCACAGTTTTATTATGCCAGGATTCTTCCTCGTGTTGAGATGCATAAACATGCTATTGAGAGCGGTATTGCCTCGCTGAGTTTATCGGTGGACTAAATATTTGCTCGGGTATGAAAAAATGTGACTAAGATATCGAGGAGTGACAGCGGTGAAATATGGTAGAAACTGTTGAAGCCATAAACCATAAGCCATAAGCCATAAGCCATAAAGTTATGCTTGTGAAAACTGGTTATTTCTGCGAAAGCAGGAATGAGGTTCGCCCGGCGACACGGGCAAACCCGTTGGACTGAAAGAGGTCCAAACCACCCCGACTGAGGGCTGTCTTTTATACACAAATTCTGGTTCGGAGTTTTTGGCTGAATAATAAAAATCC
>JAPORK010000095.1 GCA_026710285.1 Endozoicomonadaceae bacterium
GTTTACCCGTCACTATTAGCTGTTTTAATAAACCGTAAGTCAACAAATTATCAGGATTATTATAATAGTGAAGAGTTGTTGTTAATTGTTGATTACCTGACTGTTTAGTTTGGTGTTCTAGTACAGCAATATATCCTTTTCCGTTATGGTTAATCTCTTTACGGTAATAATTATATGTAGTTATCGGTAGCGATGGATTTGCATTGATTTCAATGCCAGCAGGATAATGTATAGTGGATTTGGTTAGTGTAGCAAAAGGCCATGTCTTTGAAGCAGCAGGACAGGCAGCATCACCGTTCAGTGGACAATAATGATTAATGGTTACACGTCCGTAGGTATCTGTTTGCCTGATCACTCTTCCCTGTGTGTCATAACAGGCAGTAGCTATGGTTACGGCGGGTGTGTCTGCTGCATTTCCAAAGACCCGGGTTATTATTTTTAAAGGCAGACTATAAGTAGCAGGCAAGTTAGCAAAAGCAGTATGCGCACAACCATTCGGTTTATCAGTATGACAAAAAAAATAGTGTATCGTTGACAAAACCTGCCCGGTTCGATTGCTAATTTGCTGTTCATCGGTCATCAAATGATATTTATTGTAGGTCCGAATTTCTCGTATAAGACCATTATCTTGTTCAGTTTGATAAGTATAACTGACCGGTGCCTCAAACAGCTTGTCTTTTGGTGAACGGGTTGTAACATTTAACTTTGCATTAAAACCAAGATAATTATGTTCATTGCTATTAGTCTTACCGTATTGATAACAGTTTACCATGACTGACTCACCAAAACCCGGATCAACGATCTCTTTAACTACTGCACACAATGCATGAAATGCTGATGTGCTATGTACAGAAACTTTTATTTCATCTGTGCAATTATAAATAATCCGGCTACTTAATCCTGTCGGATAATTCACACTCGTTATAAAATGGTACAGATAATGAAAATAAATACCATGACCTGTATCATCAGGTGATAAAGGTAGGGTCACACTACGTATTTCATTATTTCTTTTATTAATTAATACAACAACCGGTTTACCAGTACTCCCCTGACTAACAACCCAAATACCATGCTTTTTTCTGTATAGTTTAATGCTATGTCCTTCAGCATCATTTACCAATCGCAACAGATGAGTACCGGGTACATAACTGAAAAAAACATCCCATCCATCCTGTTGTTGCAGACGAACTTCATAACCTTTATGATCCAGTGTTTCTCGTAAACCATTGGCATAAGTAATTACAAAATGTGTACTGATATCTCCCCGAATAACCATATCATGAAGTTTATGGTACAACGGATACCAGTGACCATCAGGTCGTTTTTTTAAATAAAAATTCTGCCCAAAAGATGTGGTCAGTTGATGTGTAACCGGATTAAAATGCGTCAAATTCCAGTTCCAGCCTGTCCCCAGTCCATCAGGGTTAGTTAGTGTACTGCTATTATAATTAACATTCAGATTAATATCAGGTCCATGCCCTAAATTACTCAGCATACTGCCTGTTTTAACATAAGCACTGAGAACACCTGTACGTGGATCGACAGTAGTACCCCATGCTTTTTGAAAATTAAATGCATTTGACCATGGTTCTGTTTTATCCGATACTGAAGAATAAACTGGCTGTATTTTTTCTTCTAAATTAAATTGGTGTTCAACATACTTGTTGTTTGTCGTTTTATTATTAATGCTATCATAATAACTAAAAAATTTAGCATAATTATCATTGAAGTTATTACTTTGTATATTTACTTCCTTACAAAATAAACTAATTGTGTAACATAATAATGTAATAATAAATATAAAAAAGAATAAAGATATTTTTTTATATTGAACTAACATTTTTATACCTTGTGAATAAATCAACAATTGAACTTTCACAACTTCTCAACGACCTCACACAAAAGGCAATGATAGTTTTTTGATTTATTATAAATCTTGAATATTACACTCTACAAAAAAACACCACAAACATTAAAGAAAAGGGACAAAGCAACACACTCATTGGCTTGTGTTATTAGCAAAAAATAACCATATTTGGTAGTATGACCCAAGCCATTGAGAAAATACGTATATACTTACTACGAGCAAAAATACATTTATAGTGTGTCGACTATTTTATTGGTATCTGTGTCAATTCTTTTAATTTATACATATTCTAAATCTATATTGGCGAATTGGCAGTATCCATATTATTTTATCAGCATATATCCAGTAATAATTACTTTTTTATGATAAGAACTGTAAAAGAATTGATTTAGAGATCTATAGTAAAGAACATCCAGACCTTTTTTATCAAAAAAATTATAAACACCAAACCTGCACCAAACAGAATTTTCTGATCTCCGCTCTATTAAAGCTATATGATTATAGCCACTTGCTATTATACAATTGCCGCTACGATCCAATGCATTAATCAAATTTCTTACAGAATAATCTCCCAAATTGTATCGTCTATTTGTGTGTTGTATAGGCTCTAACACTTTATTTAAAGCCTCAAAATAGGGATGACTTTTTGAAAAAATGTCATTAGAATAAAAATGTTCATTTCGTACAAACAAAAAATCTGCCAAATCACTAGCCAGAAGGCGTTTGTTAACAAAGTGATATGTTAATAAAATAGTACCTGTATCACACTCAATATTGTCTTTAAATGATGAACCACGCAAATAAAGCCATGCCTGTGAGACTTCTTTTTCATTCTCAAACGTTAAAAAGTCATCAGGTGCAAGTATCGAAAGATCAATCATTACATCAGTAGAAGCAGCAGGAATAGCAGAAGAAACATATTCGAAGAAACTCTGCACAGTAGCAAGTTTTTCTCCAGAAAGATGTGCACACTCATTAACAGCCGATATATCTGACCCGGAAGAAATCTCTGACTTTATTGAAAGCATCCGAAAAGGAAATTTAACTGTCTGAATATCAGCTGCACCGGCTTCCTGTCCGGAAACAGAAAAAGGTAGAAGGTTAAGTGCTCCTGCTGCAACTGAAACAGCCATTTCTGCCATACCTATAATCTTACCTGCGAGATTAAGTCCTTTATTAGCAGGTATTGCAGCGGCTGCTACTGGGATACTACCAATTGCAGCAGCACCTGTGACTACTCCTGCCAAAGCTGCAGATCCTGCACCGGCAACTGCTGCGCCCAAGGTAGCAATGGTACATCCGGTCTGTATAACCGCAGCGGTAATGTTAGCCCAGCGCTGATGCAGTGCACTTAAACCCAGGGTACTGACATAACCTGCCCATTTAAAAGCTTCTCCCAACCACCGGGAACTATTACCTGACGGATCAGTATTCATAACCGGATTATTACTACCAAAAGTATAGCCGTCACCAGCCGCATCTTCACTGAGAAAATAATGCTGTGTAGGATTATACGTCCGGTTACCGTTACCTAAAAATTGCCATCCTGTAGCAGGATCAGTTCTTGCACCATTAAAGCCTTGCAGAGTTTGTTGATACAAAGGTAATGTCTTTGATTTTTTATGCCATACCATTCCGTAGGGACTATAAATATTGCGTTGCTTAAAGCGATACTGACCATTATAATTTTTTCTGAAAACACCGATAATGTCACCTTTATAGCTACTTTGATAATATTCACTAATCACTCCATCCATAGTTTTTGCCATACCCTGGTAACCGATGATATGTATATCCTGCTCCGGATTAATAATTTTTTCATTTACAAGTGTATTACCACAATAAAAAAGATAACTAAGCCCATTGATGTTTTTTTCCATGACTT
>JAPORK010000354.1:0-3516 GCA_026710285.1 Endozoicomonadaceae bacterium
CTTATGCAAATGCATTAAGAGAAACACTCAACCATGACGGTTATGAAACCCGTCTGGAACAACAAGATAGCCGGAGTGTTAATTTTGAATATCTGCCCGGAACACATCTGTTAAGCCGTATTATAGATGATTCAGGGCACAAAATTTCATTAACCTATCGTAATAACTATATCAACGTTACCAGTTACAGTATTGACGGGTCACTGGTGACTATACGCATTAATCGTATTAACAGACAGTTACGTACAGTTTCCTTTCCGGTTATCCATATCACTGATTACAAAACGGTTAACATAAGTTATCAGGGATCTCTGTTATCAAAAATTATTTATCCTACCGGTTTAGTAAAAACCGTAGATTATAATTGCAATAATGCCATGAAATTACCGACAACTAATGGTCAAACCCATGCTGTCTGCGTTGTTACAAAAACAAATGTTATTCCGGGGTTTGGACAACCAGAAATGACCACTCGTTATAGTTATGATGATAGCAGTGCTAATCACCATAACTATCTTGCTTACAACTCGGGCTTAAGTTTTCTGCAAAATGAGAATCAGGATGCGCTGTTTCATGTTCCTGGTCGCTATACTTATAAAACGACAACTGATAATGGTATAATCAGAGAGCTGCATACTTACAATAAATATCACTTACTCATTGATACAAAAACGATCACTGACAATGACAATCGTGTATTAACTGAGACACAAAACTTTTTTTGTGGTACAGACATTCCCAATAACTGTGCACAAACCAGCTTTGAACAGTTACCAGTGACTTATGATCGCCCCTTAAAGATAGTGACCAAAATATGGAGTAATCATCCTGATGAATTACCATTAATAAATAGTGTTATCATGCACTATGATGATCAGGGACGCTTGCTGATGAGTAAAGATAGTTATGGGCATGTGCAACAAATGACCTGGTGTTTTTCTGGCAATAAGACCAGTGTACCTGGCTGTCCAAAACAACCGGCAGACTGGTCGTTGGTTTCATTACTTCACAGTACAACAGCATCGGTTTCTGACTCTGGTCTGCCTCCTGTATCTAAATATATTAACTATCGTAAACTACCCAACATCAACGGTAAAGATTATATACTAACAGAGAGTAGTGAGGAAACTTATGCAGGTGCACATCATCTTTTAACAACACGACAGATTTATAGTGATCCTGCTAACATATTCACTTATGGTCTACTTAAAAAAACCTCATTTTATCAAAATTTAACAGCAAACTCAAATAACAACCCCATTGTCAAATATTATCACTATCGTATTAATGCAGATCATTCAGTTAAAACCAGTTACAGTGAAACGCTCCTGGATGCAGACAAAGATAAACGGTTACGATCAATATCAGTCAGTTCAAGCTTATTCACCAACCAAATACTCAGTGAAACTGATGCTGAAAGCAAAAATACCAACCATTACTTTTATGATTTTTTAGGACGTATAACCCGGGTTGATGTGGCAGTGGGAACACCTTTTGCCACTAGCAAACGTTACGATTATACCGTATCACCAATGCTTAACCAAGTTTTAATCACTGCCGGTAATGGCTTAAAGAATAAAATTATTTTTGATAGTGCGGGAAGAAAATTAAAAGGTTTCAATGAAACTATTTCTGACACCGGAAAAGCTGATAATCAGTGGAGAATGACATGGAGCAAAACTTACGACAATCATGGACGTATAGCAGCTGAATATAATTACACTCTCTATAATATTAATGAAGATAAAGAAAACCATGCTGTTTATAAAACAATATCACTTACGACAATAGCTAAATATGATAATGTTGGAAGAATAATTACTTTATACTTACCTGATGGAGAAAAAATCTTCAGACAGTATGATGATGGTAAACGCTGTATTATCAACTACCGGCAGGATATCCAAGGTCATAACTCTGAGGTCTCGGTTATCCGCAACAATGTATTGGGTAAACCGGTAAAACAGATATTGCTTCCAGCCATGCAATATCCTTCTGTCATAAAATTATGCTCTGTGCAGGCAGAAAATATACCAGATGCTCAAGTAACCGTTACAACCTGGGACCGTTATGGAAGACCCGTCTCCGTAACCGATCCTGCCGGAAAAGTAATGACTACACGTTATGATGCATTAGGGCGTGTGACCGATATCATTAATTCCACCGGAGACAGAATACATAATATTTATAATATCAATAATCAGGTGGTGGAAAAATGGGCTTACCCTGTTAACAGCAATAAAAGTTATTTACTCTCTTCTGCCGCATATGATACAGCAGGTAGATTGTTGTGGAAAGCAGGAGAAGATGGTAAAAAGACCCACTTCACTTATATGCCAGATGGTCAGATTGCAACCGAAACGACACCCAGCAGACATATTATTTCATGGCAATATAATATATTGGGTCTACCTGTACACAAACAGCTGGACGGAAAAACCATATTACAGATTGATTATGATCATACTGTGGTTTTACCAGTAAAAAAATATGATATTACCGGTACAACAACTTTTACTTATAATGATGACGGCAGGTTACAACAAATTAACCGTTTTGGAAAAAACGGTTATCCGGACTACCACTTACAATGGCACTATAATCCCGCCCGTCAGGTTATCTCTGCCCTGGATATCTCAGGCAATACACTGGTAACAAAATATGATAAATTCGGCAGAACAACCCAGTCTTTTTATAAAATGAAAAATGGTAACGAAGAAATGCTGTACCGTGTCATTTATGATGGCTTTTCCCGTGCTGAGAAAATTTATTACGGCAGCCGTACAGCAGGCACAAAAAACACTATTCGTACCATTGAATATGACAAACTAGGACGTCAGAGTGATGTGATTGACTTTACAGAACCTGATAATAACCAGAACAATCAACGATTTTTTGAAGAAAAATACACTTATGATACTGATAACAATATTATCCGGATCATTGAAAATGGTAGAGCAGATCAAAGTGCCACTCTGCAGTACCGCTATGATGAGCGTAACAATCTGGTTGCCATGTCCTGTACAGGATCAGCAGGACTACCACTATGTCCAAGAGATACTGCATTTGCCGGTGCAGACACAAAAGAAGCGCCGGTTATCTTGTCTCAGCACTATTCGTTTAATGATTTAAACCGAATAAAGCAAGTCACAGAACAGCTGAGTGATGCACAACAAAAGCGTAGTTTAAATAAAGTCATGACTTATACTTACGGGGATACTAAAGCACCTTTGCGTCTGCAACAAATCAGTACTGCATGGAATAATCAGGCACCGGTAACTAAACAATTATCTTATGATAGCAGTGGTAATATGATCATTGATGGAGAAAACAATCATGTGACGTACAACATATTCAATCAGATCACATCAGTGCTCACGCCAAATGGAGAACAGAAGAAATATGCTTATGATGGTGGAGGCAGAAAAGTCAGTGAAATCTCTCCCACCGGCAATATCAGTTATTTACTGTATATGAACAAGACCCTGTTTGGTGAACAAACCGGTCATCCGGATG
>JAPORK010000354.1:3526-3755 GCA_026710285.1 Endozoicomonadaceae bacterium
TCCGGATGCAATGCATCTGATCAGCTACCTGGGTGTTGCTAAAGCAGTTGACGGTGTACTCGATGAATTTTATGGCAGGAATTATAAGGGTGATATTGTAACGATTATGCACAATACAGACCCAGAAAAAAATGGTCACCATAAACCTTTTTTTACACTCACACCGTACAATGTTTACAGTCCATACGGAATGACATGGCACAAAAACTAAGCTAAATCCTGACCTTTG
>JAPORK010000164.1 GCA_026710285.1 Endozoicomonadaceae bacterium
AGGAACGTGCACGAAATAATTTGTATAATCCTGCCTTCGATTCCGCTCAGCCAACGAACCCTGTAGCCTGAGCCAAGTCGAAGGCAAACAGCCATACAAAACCACAAAACTCTCCTGAATTTGTCTAAGCTATTTTGTGCATGTTCCTTATATTCTGAAAACACAATTTAAAAAATCAAATGGTTCATCTTATTTTGCTTATTGTTTTCAAATTAATACAACTCAGATTTAACACTAAACTCTTTATATAATGATACTATAAGCCTTTGTTAAAAAAGTCAGAGTCTATGGTGTCAAAGCTATCAACCTGGAAAAGGTTTTAATTTTACTCATTTTTTTAGAAACTTTTTAAATTAACTCAAATCAACGTTGACAACCACAATTGATATGTGTTTTATATAGAATATGTCTTTTATTATATAAATATTATTTGATATGGAGGGTTGAGTCTGTAAAATATTTAAAGTAGTAAAGCATGAATTTAAATTTGATTAATCATAAAACTAGTAAATAGTAATTTAACCAAAAACAGGTATTCATATCGTGAAAACTCTTAAAAATTTAAAACACATATTTCTAATTTCATGCATGGGATCTGCTGCATGTATACAAGCCCAAGCCGATGAAATGTCAATGTCTGGCTTCATGGAAGGTGGAAAACTTATCTTACGCGCAGGTGCTGGCTATACACTTTCAGGCAAAAAAGGTAGTGGTAGCGACTTAATGAGCAAAGGTCTGACTAATGCTCAAGAAGCATTAGCTAAAAGTCTTGCTGATAATTATAAAATGAAAAATAAGTCTGAGGTAATGCCTTCACTTTCAGTATTATATAAAATGGATAATCAATTCGGGATTGAAGCTGCATACAGTTTCAACAAACAAAAACTCTCATTTGAACCAGAAAAAAGCAACTTAAAAAAAGAATCAGCAGGCACATATAATCAATCTACGTTCAGATTAATGGGCTTAGGCTTTATGCCTTTGGATGACAAGGTTGATCTTTTTGCCGGACTGGGTGCTGTTTATATGTATAACAGTAACGATAAGGGAAAAATGATGGAGGCCTTAAAAAAACCAAATACACCTGCACAAAAAGCAAAGCTTAAAGTTCCTAACCATGTTACTCCGGCAGCTCAGTTGGGTGTTATGTGCAGTATTGACGACAACTGGTCAGTTGATGGTTCTTTAACTTATACAATGACTAACAAGAAAAAAGTTAAATACACTCATATGTATAGTGATACTTCATATGCTCAAGCCAAATTCAAGCCTAAACATAGTCCATTAATGTTCCATGTGAACGTTGGCTACAATTTCACTATGTAAGAACTGCCTGTTCTGACTGATCAAACCAGCTATTCTCAGATGACTTTATTTAAGCGCCATCTGAGAATGGATCACCAGTCTTCCAATACAACCAAAGTCACCCATAGAAAATAGATTGGTATCCTCCCCCTCCCTAAAGATATAAAAAAATATTGCCTGCCTGATTAATGTTATTTTATAATTTAACTTTACTGTTTTATGCACAGTTTTAGAATAAAAAGTAAGAACCTGGCTTTTGTAATTAAGATGGCATCACTTCTACTTACAGGGATAATAAATGTCTGATATGCATGGTGTGCTCACAAGCACCCTTGAAAACTGGAGTGCCACGCAGTTAAGGTATACTCAAAATACAGCAATTGATGGCACACTAATTCCGTTAAAAGGAGATGCCAGCACAAGACGTTACTACAGAATACGCGGGCACAACCAGAAAAGTTATATTGTTGTTTATGCACCACCCGAAACTGAAAAAAACCAGCAGTTTATTAATATTGCAAAAAACTGGCTAGTGCAGGGAATTCACGCTCCGGTTATTTTTTCTGTTAATCTGGAGCAGGGTTTTATGCTGCTTGAAGATTTTGGTGTGCATACGCTGCTTGATGTGCTTAAACAGCGTCCTAAGAAATGTAATGAATTATATCAACAGGCTATGTCTGTATTGCACCGAATACAGATCATTCAACCAGCTACGGATTTTTCATTGCCTCGTTTTGACCGGACAAAAATGTTAAAAGAAATGGTGCTGTTTGATCAATGGATTGCCACAGCTTGTCTTGCCATGCCGTGTGCCGGTAATCAAAAAAAGGCTGTTGATCTTGCACTGAACTTTGTTATCGATAGTGCACTGGAGCAACCTTACGTAACTGTCCACCGAGATTATCACTCCCGCAATATTATGCCTGTTAAAAACAATCTTGGTATTTTGGATTTTCAGGATGCTGTTACCGGACCCGTTACTTATGATATTGTTTCTTTGTTGCGTGACTGTTATATTGACTGGTCTGTAAGTCGTGTATATCAGTGGTTATCAGAATTTGTCAGTTATACACCTTCATTAAAAAAGGTACCGCAATCCACACTCAATCGCTGGTTTGATTTGATGGGCTTGCAACGGCATTTAAAAGCTGCTGGTATATTTATGAGACAGTGGATTCTTAATGGCAATGATTTTTATCTGCCAGATATTCCCCGTGTATTTTCCTATATTGATTACGTGTGTTCTCTGTATAAGCCATTACAACCACTGAAAACCTGGATTGAACAGACAATACTTCCCGGGTTGCAGGCGCAGCCATGGTGGCAACCACACACTTTGAAAGAATAATCAGATGAAAGCATTAATTCTTGCTGCCGGAAGAGGTGAACGTTTAAGACCACTCACATTAATGACACCTAAGCCTCTGCTTCCTGTTAATAATAAACCACTTATTGTACATCACATTGAACGTTTAGCACAGACAGGCATCAAAGATATTGTGATTAACTATGCCTGGCTTGGAGAAAAAATCACAGCTTATCTGGGAGACGGTAGCCGTTGGGGAGTTAATATTTTATGGTCAAAAGAACAGCAGGCTCTGGGTACCGGAGGAGGCATTAAAAATGCGCTTCCTCTGTTGGGAACAGAACCTTTTATTATGGTCAGTGCTGATATTGTAACTAATTATCCTTTTGGAAATTTGCAAAAAATGCAATTAAAACCAAATATATTGGGACATCTGTTACTGATTACTAATCCGGATCATCACCGAAGGGGAGATTACTGTTTGGAGGGCGGGTTAGTTATGCACCGACATACAGGTTTACAAACGCTGACTTTTGCCAGTATTGCGCTGTTAACGCCAGCACTGTTTAGATTTGGCAATGAATCTGCAACTACATTTTCTTTAACGCTACCTTTTGGCAGAGCCATTGATGCAGGTCGGCTTAGCGGGGAACATTTCACGGGTTATCATTGTAATGCAGATACACTGAAACGATTGCAGAACGCAGAACGAGAATATCCGAAATTTATTAATACTTTATGTTGATAAAAATGTATGCACAGTACCTGTATAATAACAGCAGATGGACTGATGATTAAAAATTTTTTAACCCTGTTCTTCTTTTAAAACAGATAAAGCAAATATGCTTTTATAAAACAAGCGGTTACACTGGAAGATGCCGTGTAATTGTTTGTAAATGCAGACAGAGAATAAAAAAGTCCTGTAACGTTTATGGAGCAATTTAACCTGAAAATGGACGTGTAGCGGTGATTCGAAATGGTTATCAACCGGAACGACAGCTGCAAATCAGTACAGGACCAGTCACAGTAAAAATACCAAAAGTTCAGGCAACAGATGGAAACTGCATCCTGCTCATCGTCGCCGCCCTCGGCGACGATGAGCAGGATGCAGTCCGCGCCGAGTGCGCGCGCTTCGTGGACCT
>JAPORK010000339.1:0-3097 GCA_026710285.1 Endozoicomonadaceae bacterium
CGATAGTTCAGAGCAGGCAAAAAAACTGTTTGAAAGCTTTAACAACCGGGATACCCTGCAGGAGCAACCAGAGGATAAAGTAAAACATGCCAGCAAAGTGAAATCAGCGGCACTGATTCTGCATGATATTGGTAGCAGAGAAGAGCGTAAAGAATGGATAGAAAATTTCAAAGCAGGAAAAATCGATCTTCTGTTTGTGTATAATATGCTGCAAACCGGCTTTGATGCAAAGCGATTAAAAAAACTCTACCTGGGACGAGTGATTACAAGGCATAACTTATTGCAGACGCTCACCCGGGTTAACCGTACATACAAACACTTTCGCTATGGTTATGTAGTTGATTTTGCCGACATACGGTCGGAGTTTGATGCCACCAACAGAGCTTACTTTAATGAATTAAAGTTAGAATTAGGCGACGAAATGAAGTACTATTTAGATCTGTTTAAGCCTCAGGGTGATATCAATGCTGAGATTGAGCATATTAACGAGGTGTTGTTGCATTATAACACTGAAAATGCAGAGATTTTTAGCGATCAGATCAATGAAATTAAAGACAAAGAAAAAGTACTGGATCTGAAAAAGGTTCTGGATGAGGCAAAAGAGCTATATAATTTTATTCGTTTACAGGATCGATCTGAATACCAGCAGGTACTGGATTTTAAAAAACTGGAAGTGCTTTTAAAGACAACCAATGATCGTCTGAATCTGCTTAACCTGAAAGAGAATCTGGAAAAAGACAGTGAAAACCTGAACATACTAAACGTAGCGCTGGAAGATATGCTATTTGAATTTTTCAAGATAAATGAGGAAGAACTGGTACTGGCAGATGAACTGAAAAATATATTACGTCAAACCCGCGAAACACTAAACAAAAACTTTGATCAGCAAGATCCTGAATTTATCACGCTCAAAGAAGAGCTGGAACGTCTGTTTAAAAAGAAAAAATTAAACGAAGTCACCCAGAGTGAAATGAATCAGAATATCGGTGCACTTAATAAAATCTATGCAAAGGTTAAGGAGTTAAACCGCAAAAATGACCTGCTTCAGCAGAAGTGTCAGGGAGATAAAAAATACACACGTATTCACAAACGTCTGCTCAGACGTGATGATCTTTCAGCAACTGAAGAAAAAATTTCTGCTGCATTAACAGGCATCAAACAGAACGTTGATGAACAGGTGCTGAATAATACTCATATTTTGAATAACGAAAGCTATTTTACGAAGAAAATCATGCCAGCGGTGATACAACAATTTGAAGCGCAGGGAATAAACCTTAATCTTGAGATTTTACACTACATTAATAAACTGGTAGTCACAGAATATATGAAAGAATTTAACAACGGAGCCAACAGCAAGTGACACAACTCACTTTTCAACAAGAAACCAAAGAACTGATCGACAGTTTAAAAGGTATTTGTGCCAGTTATGGATTAGGCAATGACGGTAATGAATTTAAGATCATTACTCAGTCATTTCTGTACAAGTATCTTAATGACAAATTTGCCTTTAAAGCTAAAAAGCTTGATGACAAAATTGCCAAAGCAGATAAGTGGGAAGATGCAATATCTGCCTTGAGTGAAGATGAGCAAGAGATGCTGGTATTACAAATGGGTGCTGATACCGCAAAGCTCAAACCAACACATTTTATCGCTTATCTGTTCGGTCGACAAAATAAGCCTGAATTTGCCAAGTTGTTTGATGATACCCTGATGGATATTGCCCTGACCAACAATGATATTTTTGCGGTAAAAACAGACGGAGGAGCGAAAGTCGTACTGTTTGACCGTATCAGTCGGTACATTGCCGATGAAGCCAGGCGAGATAATTTTTGCCGAGCCATTATAAACAAACTGGTTCCCTTTAGCTTTGAGCGCATTTTTACGCAGGGGTATGACTTCTTCGCTACCATTTTTGAGTATCTGATTAAAGACTACAACAGCAACAGCGGTGGTAAATACGCTGAATATTACACACCACATGCAGTGGCACGCATTATGGCGGCAATTTTAGTACCTAAAGTGCAACAGGGAAAAATAAAGAATGTCGCTTGTTATGACCCTTCAGCTGGTTCAGGTACCTTGTTGATGAACGTTTCTCATGCCATTGGAGCAGACCGTTGCAGTATTTATGCACAGGATATTTCCCAAAAATCATCCAATCTGCTGCGTCTGAATCTGATTCTGAATAACCTGGTACATTCAATTCCCAGTGTGATTCAGGGTAACACGATGTTGCACCCTTACCACAAAGATGGAAGTAAATTAAAGCAATTTGATTTCATTGTTTCTAATCCACCTTTTAAAATGGACTTCAGTGATTTTCGTGATGATTTAGATACTAAAGAAAATAAACAACGATTCTTTGCCGGTATTCCAAAGGTTAAAAAGAAGGCAAAGGATAAAATGGAAATTTACCAGCTCTTTTTGCAACATATTATCGCCTCTTTAAAACCCAATGGTAAAGCTGCTGTGGTAGTGCCTACTGGCTTTATTACCGCACAATCAGGTATAGATAAAATAATTCGACAACATCTGGCAGATAATAAAATGCTGGCAGGTGTGGTTTCTATGCCCAGTAATATTTTTGCCACCACCGGTACCAATGTATCTATTCTGTTTATCGATGCCAGCAATAAAGAAAAAGTAGTGCTGATTGATGCCTCTAACCTTGGAAAAAAAATCAAGGAAGGAAAAAATCAAAAGACAGTGCTTTCTGCAGAAGAAGAACAACACATTATTGATGTGTTCAATACCAAAGCAGTGGAAGAAGATTTTTCTGTTGCAGTGACGTATGATGAGATTGCTGCTAAAAATTATAGCCTGAGTGCAGGCCAGTACTTTGATGTAAAGATTGAATATGTGGATATCACCCCGGAAGAGTTTACGGAAAAAATGCAAGGATTTACCGATAACCTGGAGAGTTTGTTTGCTGAGTCCCACAAACTGGAGAAGGAGATTAAGAAGCAGTTGGCGGGGTTGAAGTATGAGTAAATTTTACAAAAAAATTAGCGAACTAATTGATGAAATATCAATGGGTCCTTTTGGCTCTGATATTAAGGTGGAATTTTTTGTTGATAAAGGAGTGCCTGTTTTAAAT
>JAPORK010000339.1:3107-3752 GCA_026710285.1 Endozoicomonadaceae bacterium
ATATGATCTGCCCAAATCGAAGTTTATTTATGGTCCTTATCCAGTGCAATCATCAAATGGTATTCTTGGCTATCACAATGAATATAAAGTATTAGCACCAGGCATAACAATTGGGCGAAGTGGTACTGTTGGATTACCTCATTTATTGAAAACTAACTTTTTTCCACACAACACAACTTTGTTTATTAAAGATTTTAAAAATAATGATGTTGCTTACATTTACTACTTGCTAAAATATCTGAAGCTTGGAGATAAAAAGAGTGGGTCAGGTGTCCCTACAATGAATCGAAATCATTTACACCCCCTAAAGATAAAAGCTTACAAAGATTTAAATAATCAAAAAAATGTAGCAAAAATTTTTTCTGTTCTTGATGAAAAAATCGGGATCAACAACCAGATCAATGCTGAGCTGGAGGCGATGGCAAAGACACTGTACGACTACTGGTTTGTACAATTTGATTTCCCTGATGCTAACGGCAAACCTTACAAATCTTCCGGCGGCAAGATGGTTTATAACGAAACCCTGAAGCGGGATATTCCAGTCGGATGGAATAATAGCATAATTCGAGAATTAGAATCAAGCATTATTACTGGAAAAACACCGTCTAGGAAAAAAACAAATTTCTTTGGTGGCGATATACCATT
>JAPORK010000012.1 GCA_026710285.1 Endozoicomonadaceae bacterium
TAAAATCACACTCTTTATAATTAATGATATTATGTTTTATGGAATATATATTAAGTATTTTTAAAAAAGAAAAGTATTTTTTTTGGCAGGTGGTATTGTTCCTTTGTGTAACTACACTCAACATATCAAAAGTTTATGCTGTGTCCGGCAATAAACAGTCTGCTAAAATTACAAAAAATGTATCGAGCAAGAAAACAACTCAGACTGATACAAAAAAAAAGAAAATTTTATATCAATGCAATGCTTGTCATAAAATATTTACCCGTAAAAATTACTTAGACAGGCATAACTGTGCACAAGCCTGTGGAAAGATTAAAAGTCCTTTATTCGAATGTGAAGAGTGCAATGCATGCTTTTACGCAGCAATAGAGTTTACCAGGCATCAAGCTATACATAAAAAGGAAAAACCATTTCAATGCAAGATTTGCAAGTACACTTCTAAGCATCAATGTGACTTAAATAAACATGTGGCAAATATGCACAAAAACACTGGTTCCAGTGAAGTTTGTAGCGATGTTTCTGATTTACATCAATGCGATGCCTGTCATCAAATATTTACCCAAAAAAGTTACTTAAACAGGCATAATTGTGCACAAGCCAGCGGAGAAACTAAAAAGCCTTTATTTGAATGTGAAGAGTGCAATGCATGCTTTCATAAACCATCAGAGTTAACCAGGCATCAAGTTATACATAAAAAGGAAAAACCATTTCAATGCAAGATTTGCAAGCACGCTTTTAAACATAATAGTTACTTAAAGAAACATGTGGCTAATATGCATCAAAATACTGATTTCAGTAAAGTTTGCAGCGGTGTTTTTGAATCAGAAGAGCAACTAGAGCAATATAAAAACTCCATTTTGAACAAAAAGTCATTCAAATGCGATATATGTACAAACTCCTTTAACTCTGAACCAACATTAATTCAACATAAGGCAGAGGAACACCAGCAGACCATAGAGGAGCTCTCATATAAATGTACTTTTCCTGGTTGTCATAAGTTCTATATACACAAAAGAAGTCTTCAACTACACAAAGAACTTAAGCACTTACCTTGTGGAGGGCAGGTTGGAAGGTATAAAGCTTTGAAGCTTCACAGACAAAATTGTGAGACGTGTCAAAATTTTAAGCCAACTATACAGTCAGAAGCAATAGAAATTAAACGGCTATCTGATAATACCATTTCATCGGCTACAGATATAGCTAATAATACTCAACCTGAAAAAAATGAATTAGTTTGTGCAGAGAAACAATCGGCGCGACATCATGATCAAGATGCCATTTTTCTACAGAGTATCACAAACAATCAGGTCCGTGATGAATACACAGTACACAACTATATTGAATCATTAAACATTGTTTGTTCACAAATTATTGCTGCTATGAAAAACAGTTTATCTCTAATGGCAAGTCGTATAAACGACAAAAATTGTGATACTGTTACCAGTATTATTGATAGCACTACTATTAAAGAAAATATTTCAAATTTAAAAAAATTGTTTCTTCAATTTAAATTTATTGATTCTCATTGGATGAAAAATAAAAATATTACCAACATTGACATGATGTACAATATACTCGGATACCTTGAAGTGTTAATCTCGTCAAACCTTCCTGGTGAAAAAAGCTTAATCGCTTATATCCTGCAAGAAATAAATAAAATTGCTGATATAATATCCAAAATATTTGTCGACTGGCAATTAACATTGAAAAATGAAAATCACCACTCAACAGAAGATGAAAATATTTCTTTACCTGATAACCCCTCTCTCTCAGAAGATGCAAATATTTCTTCATCTGATAAACCTCCTCTCTTAGAAGATGAAAATATTTCTTTACCTGATAACCCCTCTCTCTCAGAAGATAAAAATATTTCTTTACCTGATAAATCCCCTCTCTTAGAAGATGAAAACTTCAGCTCATGTATCTCCGATGTAGATTTTTCTCTGGATGACTATCTTGTAATTCTCCCTGATCAACCTGAATGGCAGCAAACAGACAACGATATATTGTCAGATCCTGAATAATATCTGCTGCATGAAATTTGCATTATCTGTTATTAAACATCAGATTGTAATAAATCTGCTTCGATAACCTGGAAAAATTTAACTTCCTTGATTAAAATCACACTCTTTATAATTAATGATATTATGTTTTATGGAATATATATTAAGCATTTTAAAAAACGAAAAATATTTTTTTTTACAGGTATTGTTCCTTTGTGTAACTACACTCAACATACCGAAAGTTTATGCTGTGTCCGACAATAAACAATCTGTTAAAACCACAAAAAATTTATCGAACAAGCAAACAACTCAGACTGACATAAAAAAAGAGAAAAATTTACACCAGTGCAATGCTTGTCATAAAATATTTACCCATAAAAATTACTTAAACAGGCATAATTGTGAAAAAACCAGTGGAAAAGCTAAAAAGTCTTTATTGGTATGTGCAGAATGTAATGCATGCTTTTATAAACCATCAGATTTAACCAGGCATCAGTTGACACATAAAAAGGAAAAACCATTTCAATGCAAAATTTGCAGGCACGCTTTTAAAAGTGATATTTATTTAAAGAGACATGTGGCAACTATGCACAAAAAAAGTCTTGCCTTACACAAAGAACTTGAGCACTCACCTTGTGGAGAACATTATACTGTGTCGGATATTGAACAATCTGCTAAAACCACAAAAAATGTATTGAACAAGCAAACAACTCAGATTGACAAAACAGAAAAGAAAAAGTTACATCAATGCAGTGCTTGTCATAAAACATTTCACCAAAAAAGTTACTTAGATAGACATAATTGTGAACAATCCAGCGGAGAGACTAAAAAGATTTTATTTGAATGTGAAGAGTGCAATGCATGCTTTCACAAACCATCACAGTTAACCATGCATAAAACTATGCACACAGAGGAAAAACCATTTGAATGCAAGATTTGCAACCACACTTTTAAGCGTGGAAATGACTTCAAGAAACATGTGAAAAAGACTCATCAAAATACTTGTTTAAGTGAAGTTTGTAGCGATGTTTTTGAATCAGAAGAGCAACTAGAAGAATATAAAAACTCCATTTTGTACAAAAAACCATTCAAATGCGACATATGCACAAACTCCTTTAGCTCCAAAGTAAAATTGACTAAACATCAGGCAGAGGAACACCAGCAAATCGGAAATAAGACCTTGTATGAATGTGATGTTGCTGGTTGCCATGCGCTCTATCTGCACAAAAACAGTCTTACCACACACAAAGCACTTAAGCACTTACCTTGTGGAGGGCAGGTTGGAGAGTATAAAGCTTTGAAGCTTCACAGAAAAAATTGTGAGACGTGTCAAAATTTTAAGCCAACTATACAATCAGAAGTAACAGAAATTAAACGACTACCTAATGATACCATTTCATCGGCTACAGATATAGCTGACAATACTCAAACTGAAAAAAATGAATTAGTTTGTGCAGAGAAACAATCGGTGCAACATCATGATCAAGATGTCATTTTTCTACAGAGTACCATAAACAATCAGGTTCGTGATAAACACAAAATATACAACCATATTGAATCATTAGCCGTTATTTGTCCAAAAATTATTATTGCTATAAAAGACAGTTTATCGATAATAGAAAGTCGGATAAACGATAAAAATTGTGATGTTATTACCAATATTATTGATAGCACTACTATTAAAGAAAATATCAAAAAAAAAAAAAAATTGTTTCTTCAATTTAAATTTGTTGATTATCATTG
>JAPORK010000160.1 GCA_026710285.1 Endozoicomonadaceae bacterium
AATGGAAAGGGAAGTACCGTTGCTCTGCTGGAACAGATGTTAAAAGAAACGGGTGTCCGTTATGGAACAACCACTTCACCGCATATGTTTAAAATCAATGAACGAATTTGTATCAATGGTCATTGTGCTTCTGATGCAACAATCTGTGCTGCCTTTGAAAAAATTGAACAAAAAAGAGGCGATGTATTTCTCTCTTATTTTGAGTTTATTGCGATGACAGCATTTGATATTTTTGCACAATATGACCTGGATGTTGCTGTACTTGAAATTGGGTTAGGTGGACGTTTAGACGCTATTAACGCCATTGATCCGGATATTGCTATTATCACTACAGTTGATCTTGATCACCAGAGCTCGCTTGGTGACACAATTGAACAAATAGCCGCTGAAAAAGCCGGTATTTATCGTCCGGGTATTCCGGCAATTTATGGAGACACACCGATTCCGCAAAGCGTCAGCAAAAAAGTGCAGGAAACAGGTGCACAAGCCTTCTTTCGCAATCAGGAATTTATGATTAAGGAAAACAAAGATAGCTGGATTTTTCAGGGTAAAGATTATTCCGATAACGCAATTACTCTGGAGAACCTTCCCAAACCATCTCTGGCTTTTACCAGTGCAATCTGCATGGTTCAGACCGCACTGTTACTCGGTCCCTTTGTAAACTATCAGCACATTATTGCAGGATTGCAGAAGACCAAATTATTTGGACGTAATTTTTGTAAAACAGTCACAACGCCAACCAACGCTACGGTTAATATTCGCTTTGACATAGCGCATAATCCTCAGGCCGCAAGAAATTTTGCCGGTATCCTGTCTGAACTTCCTGTAAAAGGACAGCGGATAGCTCTCTTTGCCATGGCTCAGGAAAAAGATTTTAAGCAGACACTGGAACCACTGATTGCTCATTTTGATCAGTGGCATGTAGCAACTATTGCCTATAAGCCCAGAGCGCTAAAAGGTCAGTACATTTATGACTGGTTAAAAAATCAGGTATCCTCAGTGATATGCCATGACACACTGCCTGAAGCAGCCAGTGTAATTATCAGCCAGTTAAAAACCGGAGATGAACTGGTGGTTTTTGGATCTCATTATACAGTGTCAGAAACTTTTAATATACTCTGTGATGAAGCAGCTGTAGCTCCTGCATAGCATATTACTGTGTTTGATTAACTGATGTTACATCCTGTAGAATATCAGCGGCTTTTTGGATAATGGGCTCTCAGGTTTGCTGTAAGGTGATCAGCTATGATAATATAAGCCACAAATTCTCTGCTGCTGCAGAGGCAGATGGCTGCTTTGGATGCTGGATAACACCATCAGGAAAAACCAGCGATAACAGTAAACTGTTTGCTGATTATGATCATAGTAAAGTGGTCGGTGGCTAATGATATTTTTACCATACACACTATAAAAAAGTTTACTATGTTTTTACATATAGCCTTATCCGTGCCAACGATCAGTGAACTCGACTATTTACCTTGTGAAGGACTTGAACCTTCACAGCTCAGACCCGGTATGCGATTTTTAGTACCGCTTGGTTCTCGCAAAATTATAGGACTGTTAGTCGAGACGACAACCACAACCACATGTCCGGCTGAAAAGCTAAAATCGGTTATAAAAGCACTGGACAGTAAACCTGTAATTGATTCAGTCTTATTTAATTTATGCCGCAAAGCCGCTACTTATTACCACCGTTCTTTAGGTGAAATGTTGTTTCTTGCGCTGCCGGTTTTATTGCGCAAACATCGTGTTATTCCTGTTAATAAACAATGCTTTTGGACCTTGAATAAAGACATCTCTGCAGCTGATATTCGTGCCTGTACTAAAAAACAACAACTGACAATAGGGATACTGCAACAACACAATGGGAAAGCATCAGACAGCACTTTAAAAGAGGGTGGTATCGCACAGAAAACGCTCAACAAAATGGCAGAAAAAAATCTTATCTTCTCTACAGACGATGTGATGACTTATAACGATTTTCGTACCGTTCAGCCGGTTATCAATAACAAACCGCTCACTTTAAATAAAGAGCAATCGGTTGCGCTGGAGGAAATAAAAAAACATCTCCAGCATTTTTTTCCCATCTTGTTATATGGTGTTACCGGAAGTGGAAAAACAGAGGTTTATCTGCAAGCTATCGAAGAAGTATTAATACAAAAGAAACAAGTATTGGTGCTGGTGCCGGAAATAGGTCTGACACCACAAATGTTATCCAGGTTTCAGCGACGTTTTAATGTACCTGTTGTTACGCTTCATTCTGGTATGGATGATAATGAACGCTATTACAACTGGATAAAAGCATGGCAACTGAAAGCAGGTATTATTATAAGTACTCGCTCTGGTATTTTTTGCCGGCTACCGGAACCGGGATTAATTATAATTGATGAAGAGCATGATCTATCTTATAAACAACAGGATGGTATCCGTTATTCAGCACGTGATTTAGCGCTGCTGAGAGGACAACTGAGCAATATTCCGGTTATCCTCGGTAGTGCCACACCGTCGTTAGAGTCTGTAAAAAAAGCTAATAGCGGACACTATCTCATGCTTAACCTGACCCACCGAGCTGGTGGAGCAAAAATGCCACAGTTCAGGCTGATAGATATTCGTAGCCAACCACTGCATGCCGGACTCAGTCAGCAAGTGATCAAAAGTATCAAACAGACCATTGATAAAAAACAACAGGTTTTGGTATTTATTAACCGGAGAGGTTTTGCTCCATCTTTAATTTGTACGCATTGTGGATATGTAATTAACTGTCAGTATTGCGATAGTTGTATGACGCTGCATCGAACACCCCCACATTTACACTGCCACCACTGCGATTATCAGCAGGCAGTGCCTGCATCCTGCCCTGAATGTCATGCAGAAACATTAAATGCAACCGGCACAGGAACAGAACGTACAGAAATGTTTTTACAGGAGACCTTTCCTGAAACCGATGTATTACGTATTGATCGGGACAGTACCCGGTTAAAAAATAGTTTTAACAAAATACTTGATACAATTAATAGTCAAAAGCCTGCTATTTTAGTCGGAACCCAAATGATTGCAAAAGGTCATCACTTTCCGGCTGTAACACTGGTAATTATTATCAATCTTGATGCAGGATTTTTTAATGCTGATTTTAGAGGAGAAGAAAAAACGGCACAATTACTTTTGCAGGTTGCCGGTCGTGCTGGTCGTGGTGAAGTAACCGGACAGGTTCTTCTGCAAACGTATAATCCGGACAACCCTGATTTAATTATGCTAATCCAAAAAGAATATATGGCATTTGCAATGCACCAGCTAAGCCAGCGGCAACACCTACATTTACCTCCTTATTCTTATCTGGCGCTGTTCACAGTTGACAGTTTGTGCATGAAAACAACACAGGGTCAGTTAAAACATATTGCCGGACAAATACGTCAGCATCAACACAATTTTGGACCTTTATTAAAAGTCATTGGACCAATGCCTGCACCAATGGAAAAACGTCAGGGACGCTTTCGTGAACAGTTGCTCTTTTGTGCAGAAAAAAGATCAGTACTACACTTTTTTTTAAGCTGGTTTAGACAACAGCTAAATAATTTTTCTCATACTAAGCAGTGCCGGTGGATTTTGGATATTGACCCTCAGGAGATGATTTGACATCCCCCCCCCCTTCCTAAAGCTGTCTTTTATACACAAATCCCCAACAAAAATTTCAGATGAACAGAGCAGTAAATACAGGTAAATTCAGACAATT
>JAPORK010000531.1 GCA_026710285.1 Endozoicomonadaceae bacterium
TTAATGCTGCCAGAAACATTCTTGCGCTCGGGCATGAGCGTCTCGCAGGAGGAATCCCCTTCCTTTAGGGAGGGGAGGATGTCAAGTCTGTTTTTCCGGGATATAAACGTATCAGATTGATACAAAAGTCAAACCATCAGCGCTTAGCTTGTTAATGTGTTTTTATTATGTCGCTCTCATTTTTTATTGGTGATTTATTTTTTATCGTCATCAGATTATTATACTTTTTAATTGTTGGAATACCTGTTTGCAAAGCAAGCTCAAGTACTTCATCAATCCATTTAACTGCATAAATATCAATGTTACGTTTAATATTATCCGGAATTTCCTGAAGATCTTTTACATTTTTGTAAGGAATTGCAACGCATTTGATGCCTCCCCGGTAAGCGGCCAACAACTTCTCTTTTAAACCTCCAATAGGCAATACTTGTCCGCGTAAATTAATTTCTCCTGTCATTGCAAGATCAGCTTTTACAGGCATATCTGTTAATACAGAAACAATAGCTGTACACATTGCAATACCTGCACTTGGACCATCTTTAGGTGTTGCACCTTCAGGCACATGAATATGAATATCTTTCTTTTCATAAAAATCAGGCGCTATATTAAGCGATGATACCCGACTCCTTACGACAGTGAGGGCTGCCTGAATAGATTCCTGCATCACGTCTCCTAAAGAACCTGTTTTGATGATTTTCCCTTTACCTGCCATTAAAACAGCTTCAACATTGAGTAACTCTCCTCCTAATTCAGTCCATGCAAGCCCGGTGACCAGACCAATTTGATTTTTTTCTTCTACTAAACCATAAGTGAATTTTTTAACGGAGCAGTAATGTTCAATATCCTCTGTAGAGAGTATCAAAGGTCTATCAGTTTTTTTCTCTTGATTGGTATTTATTTTATTTAAAATTTTCTCCTTAATAAACTTACGACAAACCTTTTCTATTTCCCGGTCAAGTGAACGTACCCCTGCTTCTTTCGTATAAAAACGGATTAAATGTAAAACAGAGATGTCAGAAAATAACAGCTCTTTTTCCTTTATACCATGCATCTTAAGTTGCTTTGGAATTAAGTAATTTTGTGCAATACTCAATTTTTCATCTTCGGTATACCCTGCAATACGGATAATTTCCATTCTGTCAAGTAGTGCTGGTTGTATATTCAGAGAATTAGCAGTACAGATAAACATAACATTGGAGAGATCATAATCAACCTCAAGGTAATGATCACTAAAGCTACTGTTTTGCTCAGCATCTAATACCTCCAGCAGTGCTGAAGCCGGGTCACCACGCATATCTGTGCCTATTTTATCAATTTCATCCAACATGATTAGTGGATTTTTAACGCCAGACTTTATTATTTTTTGAATTATTTTCCCTGGCATAGAACCAATATATGTTCTGCGGTGTCCACGAATTTCTGCTTCATCATGCAATCCCCCTAAAGAAATTCGCACAAAGTGACGATTAACTGCTTTAGCAATAGATGCGCCTAACGAGGTTTTACCTACACCCGGTGGACCAACAAGACATAAAACGGGTCCTTTTAATTTACGTGTATGCTGTTGAACTGCTAAATATTCAAGTATACGTTCCTTAACACGTTCAAGTCCGTAATGATCATCATTTAAAAATTTTTCTGCCAGTGACAGATTGTTACGAAGACGACTTTTCTTTTTCCATGGAATGCTGGCAATGCAGTCTATATAATTTCTGACAACTGTTGCTTCTGCTGACATAGATGACATATTATTTAACTTTTTTATTTCTGCGATTATCTTTTCTTTTACTTCCACAGGCATAAATATCGCATCTATTTTTTTTCTTAGTTCAATAATTTCGTCGCGTTCATCATCACTTCCCAGCTCTTTTTGAATAGCTTTCATCTGTTCGGTCAGATAATATTCACGCTGATTACGCTCCATTTGTTTTTTTACTCTGCTGCGAACCTGCTTTTCAACTTCCAGAACTTCAATTTCCATTTCGAGCATTTTTATCATAAATTCTTGGCGCTGTTCGGTATCTGGTATTTCAATTACTTTTTGTTTGTTTTCAATTTGTGTATTGACGTGAGTAGCAATGATATCGACAATGCAATTATGATCAGTGGTTTCAGAAAGTGTTGCTAATATATCAGCAGGTATTTTTTTTATAAGTCTGGCATATTGCCTGAATAATTTTACCAATGAGCGTGACAGAGCAATAATACGACTATTCTCATTATTGTGAGTGTTTGTGTTGATCAGAGTAACCTCTGCCTGCAAATAATCTTTCTTCTGAACAACCTGGGTAAGTTTTGCCCGTTCTTTTCCTTCAACTAAAACTTTTACTGTTCCGTCCGGTAATTTAAGCAACTGTAAGATGGTAGCAACAGTACCAATATTGTATAGGTCGTCCTTTTCAGGATCATCTTCCTGGGCTTTTTTTTGCGCTACTAACAGAATTTTATTGTCATTTTCTAATGCTACATTCAATGCAGTAACAGATTTGGCTCGCCCAACAAATAAAGGGACAACCAGACCAGGAAAAACTACCACATCACGAAGCGGTAATAAAGGAAAACAAATTTTTTCGTTTGTCTGTTGATGTTTATTATTCATACTGCTGTATACCTCTAGCCTGCTTTAAATATTAATCATTTTGGAATTGAAAACATTTTATTAGTGCCTAAAAACCAATGCACAGATCATTTGAGTATTCGTTACACACTAAAGTTACATAATGCTAAAACAAGGTTGTTAGCAAATCTTTCACAAAAACTTTACTATTTATCTCATCTGGAAGATTTTTCCCTGTATAGACAGGATAATACATGAGCTGGTCTTTGTTCTCAGTGTTTATATCACAGTCTTAGACAGAGTGGTAGCTTTTCCGGTCAAAAAGATATGATAACTATTGTAGCAGGTATGTTCAGCAGGTTATTATTATAACTATGCTTTTTTGCGAGTTTTTACCAGTTGGGTCTTTTAACAGGCTGGTTATTATTCTTAATCACTGATGTTACCCAATATTTTACTTCTTTCCACAGGTCTTTCGAAGTATATTTTCTTTCAGCAAGAAAACGACTGATTTTATCATGACTAACAGAACCATCCAGTAACTGAGATAGTCTTGTAGATGTAGTTTGATTAAATGAACTAATAAGATAGTCACTATAAGTCGAGTAGTTGTTTATTCATGGAATGCATTGTACAATACATTAATCTCATAAAAAAGCATTACTGCGTAACATCAGTTAATCATATAACATTTTTTGAATGGTGTTGCATTTGCATGTATTGTGCTCACTGTTACACAGACACAATATATTATACAATCATTCGTCTCCGTATGCTTTTTTGACGACATTATCCCAAACTTTTTTAGCTTTTCCATCCAAAAAAGTGCCAATCTCAGGGTCTGTTATGACCAAGGAACTTTTGTCAAGTATTTTGAACAACCTTGACATTTTAGCTTCATCTGATATTTTTGTATTAGTTAGCAGATTTACAATATTGTACATTGTGCCAGCGCCACTACCATAATTTGGATTGAGTTTGTAAATACTGTCCCCTTTTATCTCTTTTAAAAATTTACACTCCTTGTTTTTGGTTAGTGTTTTTTTCATTTCTTTTCTGGCATTTTCTATAGATTCTTTTTCAATTTTCCATATTTGCTTTATTGCTGTTGCGGGTGGATATTTAGCACTTACTAATTCTTTAAT
>JAPORK010000490.1 GCA_026710285.1 Endozoicomonadaceae bacterium
CCATCTGCCTTATTAATTGGAAGTGAAAACAGATCATATCCATCAGTTTCTCCTGTTTTTATTCCCTTATTGTCGTTTGTATCAGTCATAAAACTATCAACCATCTTATCTTTTGCATTAATGACGGCTGAACTTTTTTTCCATAAGACATGACCCAATTTTTTACAGGGAACACCCCATTGACCCTTAAAATAAACTGCACTTGTCACTATAGAATCAAAGCCATCAGTTTCTTTTATTATTCCTTTAAGGGCATTATCAGTTAATTCAGCTATTATCCTGTTTGCTTCTGCTACATCTGCTGAGTGTTTGAGACTCTGTGAGCTCTCAAAGATATATGGATTTCCTTTTGATTTCAATAAATCCGTGTATTGTTTTGACAGACTATCCTGATAAAAAACAAAGTTTGCTTGCTTTAAAATTTCGTCATTATCATCCCCAAATACATACTGGTCAAAAGTGTCTTGCAAAGCATCTGGTACACTGTCAACGGGAAATAGCGGTGCTGGCATAGCTGATGCAAGACTCTCAACAACATTTACTCCTTGTGGACAAAAAATAATATTCTCATGAAAGTCAGGGGATGTTTTTACTAAATTCAGAGTGGATTTAGTAACCTGATAAATTCTTGCACTGTCTTTTTTATCTTCTTTTGGTGGTGCTGTATTGGCTGTAGTTACATATAATGCAAATACAATAAAAAAAATATAAAGAACTTTATATATATACGACATAGTGACTTCTACTCTCATTTTTATAGTTGATATTTATATTGAATATGTAAAACAGCCATTTTCATACACTATCTGAATATTAGCCAGGTATAAAAATTGTCAGATCATTTTAATTTATTTGTGTTGAGGATCATACACTGTTCCTGTGAATAAAATCTTACCATTTGTGTCATTGATCACCCAAAATGCGAAAGGTTCATCAATTTTTACCTCTTCTGCGTATCTTGCACACTCTAATAAAATCATACTCGTACAAGCAGATGCTTCTACACCTTCTTGATTTACTTTTATAAATGCTTTCTGAGAGGCTTTAAAGGGAGAAGATGATTTGAACAGGTCGTTCAGTTTGTGTGTTTGTTCAATATGAAAATCAGGTATAATGAGAGTAATATCACTCAGCTGTTTAGCAGATCTTGCAACTTCAATGCAGCTTATAGCAATCTCTTCATCTAAAATTGCCTGCTCTGGTTTTTTCCCAAAACTTTTCTCTGGTATGGCAATAATAAATTTATACTCACCGTCTGTCTTATTAATCGGAATTGAATACACATTATAACCATGAGTATTTCCGGCTTTAACCCCTTTATTATCATCTGTATCAATTTCAAAACCAGTCACTTTTGTTGATGATTGTGGGTCTTTTTTCCACATAAAGGGATCTGCTTTTTCACAATAAACACCCCATTTAGCTTTAAAATAAACTACATTTGTAGCTATAAAAGCAAAATCGTCCTGTTCTTCAGGTATTACTTTTTTAAGTGCAGCATTGGTTAGTTCAGATATTATTTCATTTGCTTTCAATACATCTTGTGGATAACTATTCTTGTCGTCAAAAAGATGTGGATGCCCTTTTTTCGTTAATAGCATCTTTTGATCTTCTGTCAGGAAATATTTTGAAAACACAAAATCTGCAGATTTTAAAACTTCGTCATCATCCCCAAACACATATCGGTCAAAGGCATCTTGTAAAGCATCTGGTGTTTTGTTAACAGGATATACAGGTTTTGGTAAAGCTGATGAAAGCACTTCAATAGCATTTAACCCCTGTGGACAAAAAATAAAGTTTTTGGTAAAATCTGGTGCGATTTTAGCTACATCTTCAGATGCTTTTTTTATTTGATATTTACTCACCTGATCAAGTGGTGCAGCATTACTTATGGCAGAGCATAATACAGCAAACATAACGATGAGATAAAAAAGTCTATACAAATACAACATAATAACTACCTTATTATTTTAATGAACAGTATTAATATTAATTATACAGAACAACAATCTTAGTACGATGCATAAATATTGGCAAAGCATAAAAACAAATGCATCGCCTTATAAACTCATTTATTATATTGGGGATGATATACTGTTCCTGTGAATAAAATTTTACTCTTTTTTTCATCTATTACCCAAAATGCAAAAGGTTCATTGATTTCTATTACTTTCATGTCTTTGCCACCGTCCATTACAACCATCTCTGTATCAGCAAATGCTTCTACACCATTTTTATTTACTTTTATAAATACTTGCTGAGAGATTTCAAAAGGAAATTGTGATACGAAAAGATCTTTCAGATTGTGTTCTTGTTCAATGTAAAAATCAGGAACCATGAGAACAGTATCATCATCCAGCTGTTGTGCAGTTTTTGCAGCCTCAATACAGCTCTCAGCAATCTTGCCGTCTAAAATTGCCTGCTCTGGCTTTTTCCCAAAACTCTTGTCTGGTATGGCAATAATAAATTTATACTTGCCTTCTGCCTCATTAACCGGGATTGAGTACACACTATAACCATGCGCCTTTCCAGCTTTAACTCCCTGATTATCATTTGCACCAACTTTAAAACTATCAACTTTTTTTGATGTGTTGGGGGCTGAGTTCCATATCATAGGAGGTGCTTCTTCACAGGGAACACCCCATTTAGCTTTAAAATAAACTACATTTGTAACTATAAAAGCAAAATCAGCTTTTTCTTCATTTATTATATTTTTGAGTGCGGCATTAGTTAGCTCAGATATTATCTTGTTTGCTTCTGATACAGCCTGTGGATAACTACCTCTGTCATCAAAAATATGTGGATGTCCTTTTTCCTCTAAAAAGCGCCTGTAATTGTCTTGCAGAACATGTCTTGAAAAAATAAAATTTGCAGATCTTAAAACTTCATTATCATCATCCTTAAACACATATTGATCAAAGAGGTCTTTTAAAGGTTCTGGTGTTTTTTTAATCCAGGATACAGGATTTGGTAAAACTGATGAAATCGCTTCAACAGCATTTACCCCCTGTGGACAAAAAATAAAATTCTTTGCAAAATCTGGTGCGATTGTAGCTATATTTTCGGATGCTTTATTTATTTGATATAAACTTACCGGATCAGGAGGTTCAGCATTACTTATAGCAGAATGCAATACAGAGAATATAATCGTAAGATAAAAAAGCCTACACAAATACAGCATGATAACTACCTTATTATTATTTTAACCATCAATATTTAAAGCAACTATGTAAAACAAGGATTCTTAATTAGTACATCATTATTTATAATACATAAAAAATTTATACATAGACTTATAAATATTCACAGACCAATTTTTTAAAAAAATACTTTCCTGTTAATCAGTTTTTTAGAACAAGCATTTAACCCATAAACAGAACCAATCTTATAATTTTCGTAAACCTTATCAACAGAACTTAAATCAATAATACATATCTGACTGACACAGGTATAGCATACTCAATATACTGAATATATACCTATTTAATCTAAACATATGATTTAACATCCTCCCCTCTCTAAAGGCTGTCTCTTAGTCACATTTTTCATATTCTTATTTTTATCCTGGCAGGTTGTTTGCTACTGAATATACGAGTTTTTTGGAATAAAACCGTGGGATGATTCTGCAGAAGCACAGACATTAAAAGAAGAAGGGCTAAGACGGGGTCAGCACCAGAG